>VBPR01000205.1 GCA_005877345.1 Nitrososphaerota archaeon | reverse complement strand
ATATGATGCTGATGTGAAGCCAAATCCGGATTGCACATTGGAATTAATTAACAAAATCAACAATAATGTAGCTATATGTGCATCTAACCCAAGAGCAATTCCAAGTAAAGGAATTCCCGCACAAGGTACAATTTTTGTTGGTGATTGGTTAGAATCAGTAAGGAAGAGACAGCTTTGTGAATACACTGTAATGGGAAGGGGATTATCAATTAGATCGGATATAGCTAAAAAAATAACTATCCCTGAAACTCTAATATCTATAGACCTATACCTACAAGGTAAAGTGATGGAAATGGGTTTCGATGTTGTCTTTAACCCCAAGGCTATTGTCCAGTTCCAACCAGCAAAGTCATTTGTAGATTTTTGTTCACAGGTAATTCGGGCAACAAAGGGACACAGTCAGTTGAAAAAGCTTGGTTACGAGATTAAGAATCAGCTTACTCTGAAAGCGGCTATCGTAGAATTTATCCGTGTAGCAATGAGAAACCCCAATGGGGCAATTTCTACCTGCCTATGCTATATCATGATCCCGTTCTATATGGCGACAGTTAAAAACTTAGACAGTGCATTATGGCATACTGCTCGAAGTACAAAATAATTCCTTGCCATGTAATTAGAATTTCTAAAAATTTGATTTCAAAAGAATAATCTAAATGACAAAATAAAAAATGATAAATATACCGTTCCAATTAGGATTCTAGAATTGAGTGATAATTTAAATGCGCCTTGTGGATACGTTTGTTATCCAAGGAACAGCAATGCTCAAAACCTAATTGAGTATTGGAAGAACTCTGATGTTGTTAAAGATTTGTATTTTGCTACGGCCACATTTGCTTTTGAAAGTAGGCCGTATTTCCCAAATAATTCAAATCATTATATTCTTGTCAAATCTGATGGCCTGCAAAAAATGGTTGAAGGGATTTCAAAATATCAGAGTCCTAACAGTTCGCTGTTTCTCTTTAATAATGAAGCAGAATTATTCGAAAAATATCACGAAAAAGTAAGTTATGTTTCTATTTATTATACAAGATATGCGCACGATAATAGTGAATTAAGAGACATAGCAGGAATTCTCTCAAGAAGAGATATGGTTGTTAGTGCTAACTTGGGAAATTTAAAATTTATCAATAATAAGAAATTACCTTTTGTTTTTCCACACGCCGACAATATCATAATTTTGGAAGTCGAAGGTAAAAAGAGTCATCAAACTGATCAGAACTATTGTGAAAAAACAAGAAGGGATGTTGCAAGGAAAGGGATAGCTCTAATTAATCTTGTGAGCTTTTCTATTTTAGAAAAACTAAGATAATCTGGTTCTGATCAGAACCGTTAAATATGAAACATTTTTCTATTTTTTCGACCAATATTGAGCAAACCAATGGATTTAGGGAGTCTAAAGGTAGGCTCCTATATCATTATAGACAACGAACCTTGCAGAATAGTATCATATGATCACAGTAAGCCTGGAAAACATGGTTCAGCAAAAGCGAGAGTCTCTGCAATTTCTGTTTTCACTGGGTCGAAACATAGCTTGGTCTCCCCTGTTTCTGCCAGCGTAGATGTTCCCCTTATCGATAAGAGAAACGGTCAAATCATTTCCATTTCTGGAGAAACTTTTCAGGTAATGGATCTTGAGACATTTGAAATGTTTGAAACTTCATCAGTGCTAGACGAAATAAGAGATCAAATTGTGCAAGGAGCAGAAGTTGAATATTGGAAAGTTCTTGAAAGGGTAAAAATAATTAGAATAAAAAGCTAGATCTAACTAAGGGGACATTTATGAAATCCTTACCACCAGGCTTATCATAAAAGGATATTTTACAATCTGACAAATTGGTAGGATTTATTAGAAGTATTGTATATTATGACTGATGGCTCTGTCTCAATAATTCCATCTATATTTGGAAAGTTCTTGTGTGCGCAACCAGGGTTTAATACCAAAGTATTGCCTATTTTATCATCGCGTTTCTGATGAGTATGTCCACAAATGACCAAATCGTATATTTGACTTGTAATAATAGTGTTAGTTAATTCATTATTTGTTCCATGATATATAGCAATTCTGAGACCATCTAATTCGAGGTCCCCAAATTCTCCGTGCAGCTCTCCACCAATTTCTTGAAAACTTTTTAGCAAGCCAAATTTTTCACCATCGTTGTTTCCAAGTACTCCTACCAGTTTGCCGTTAAAGTTTTTAAATTCCTTTACTACGCCAGGGAAAACATAATCTCCTGCATGTATTACATAACTCACTTTTCTTTCATTAAATGTCCTAACCGCATTTTTTAAATTAGACAAGTCATCATGGGTATCAGAAATTATGCCAATATTCATTAATTATACCGGTATTGTTAATTACTCAAATGCAAATAAATAATCTATCGAAAACGTATCGAAACGGTTCTTGACTCTCATTGTATTTCTCTATAATCATCATATTAAACTTCGCTTTTTTGATTCGTTTTATTTCGCCTTCGAATTTTGGCAACAAACCAAATTACAAATACGGCTATTACGCAAGCTGATACTATGTCGAGATATATTGCATATTTGTCGATATTATTCCAGTTATTTCCTAATAAGATACCTACGTAAGTTAACATTGAATTCCAAACAAGGGATCCTAAAAATGTATAAATTGCAAACTTGATAAAGTTAGCTTTTCCTACCCCGCATGGAAGGGAGATGTAAGTTCGTATTGCGGGTAACAATCTACAAAAGAATGAAATTTTATCACCATATTTTTGAAACAACTCTTCAGTAAGTTCAAGATGGCTTTTTTTAAATAATATGTATTTTCCATATTTTAATATGAAAGCCCTTCCTGCTTTTAATCCAAGGTAATATGTTAAGATTGAACCAACAAGATTGCCAATGGTACCAGCAAGTACCACACTTATTGCCTCAAAAGTCCCCTTACTAACGAGAAAGCCAGAGAATGGCATAATGATTTCGCTTGGTATAGGAATAAGCGCGCTTTCTAAAATCATCAATAAAAATATTCCCGGGTATCCAAGGCTGGATATAAATGATATGACAAAATCTATAACCGGCTTTAGAATTTCAAATGTGATTGACAATGAATTTTTAGAAAAAGGATGGCATAAATATCTCTTTATTTTTGAGCAATGGCATTTTGATGTCAAAAATTACGTGCCGGAGGCGGGACTTGAGCCCGCGGCCTTTCGATTATGAGTCGAACGCTCTGACCAAGCTGAGCTACCCCGGCGCTCAGCTCCCTGACCCAAATGATTTTTTGAACATAATATATTTTATTCAAAGTATAGATTATCTTTGATTTCAAGTTGAAACTTTATGAAATCAATCTTATCCAAAAATTTAATCATGTTAATAGAATGCGTGCTTAAACGACAAGAAACCTTTAATTTAGATCTTTAAATTCTGTAGATTATGAAGGATGCAATTAAGCCTGGAATCGTGAAGACAGTAAACAATGGAATCCTAATTACCAGAAATGGAAGAGGCTATTCTAAGAGCGAACTAGTAGAATCAGGAGTAACAGATATTCGCGTCGCACGAAAAAATAAGATACCCATTGATCCTTTTCGAAAAACCACCCATAAGGAAAATATTGAACAACTTAAGGCTGCTTTAGGTAAGGAAATTCCAAAGACAGTTCGCAAGGCAAAACAAAAAAGAGTCAGAAAAAGCACCAAACAAAAATCTTAAATTTTATTTGGATTTAACTAATATTTTACATTCTATAAATCGATTCTAAGTCAAAAATGGTCTAGCTGATTGTGAATATATATAAATATATCCTATCAATAATATATTCATGACTAGTCCCTTAGTTTCAGAAAGCATTTCATCGCTGCTTTCATGGCCTGTTGGAAATATAATGAATAATGATGCAATTATACTAGAGGCAGATAGGACCCTAGATGAGGCAATAAAGAGAATGAAGGAAAAAAATCAGCGTAGCGTGCTTGCTTCCCACTTAGGCGAGGTAGTAGGAATGGTTAGCAAAACAGATATACTTTATAAGGTAACGTCTGAGGGCAAGAATCCTTCTAAGATTAAACTCAGGGAAATAATGACATCTCCTGTCCTTGCAGTGAGTCCGCAAAACACTATAAGAGACGCCCTTACAATCATGAATAAGCGTAATGTAAGGCAGTTAATGGTTCATGCATATTCTGCTGTTCTTGGAATAATTTCACGCGAGGATATTTCCAGGAAAATGGAGCAAATTGCTCTTTCATCGATAGATGAGGTTCTTCATGGAACACCGGTATGTATTATCGATACTAAGGCTATAGAATATGTGAAGGATTCTAGCAAGGCAAAGTTCAGCTGTGCATATTGTGGCTCCCCTTTTGATACAAAAGAAGGTCTTTCAAAGCACATTGATAGACTCCACAATGAATCTGGAATTCTGGAAGGAGATGTTCGGCATTTAATGGAATGACAACTCTATTTTTTTCATAAATAACAAATACTTTTAATTTGCACAACCAACAATATTTATAATTAGTAACGTATTTATCAATATTATCGGTTTACGCGAAAGAAATTAGTTCTCATTATTTTGACTGACACCTTTTGGGATAAATTAACTACGTTTGGTGAACTCTAATTGGCCAGTTGCATTTGTTATTGTTTTAAGGAGGTAGAACACACCAACTAAAACGAATATATGAATTCAATTCTTCGTTACTTCGTTTGCACATATAAGTAATTATTTGATTATGGAACTGCCAATTTCAAAAATACGAAGATGATGCACACGAGTGAGTCCTGTTCAATTTTTGAACCTCAGGATCACAATTATTTACCCTGAAGACACAACATGTGAACCTGATAATTTATTAGTAATTTTCTTGACCTGTTCAAGTGTCAAGAAATTTCAAATTATATTATCCCTATATCATAATTCTGATAGGCTTTATATTATTTGTTAACTACGGATTAACTAACGCGCAACCAAACTTATCTACGACAAATAACTTATCGCCTAATGCACAGCCTAACGCAAGCACCCCTAATGCACAGCCTAACGCAAGCACCCCTAATGCACAGCCTAACGCAAGCACCCCTAATGCACAGCCTAACGCAAGCACCAAAGATACCTCATCATCGATAACTGAGACCGTAAATCAAGTATTATCCGGTTCGATAAATGGAATGATTGGAGATACTGTAAATATGTTAACTAGTAAAACCGCCAATATGGGTGAAGATTCTGCTAAAAGTAGTTTTGAGAACAAATTGCCTTCAAGTCTTACCCTAGGGAAAAATAATAATTCTATAGCTGAAGATAGTCCTACTAATGAAAGAATACAAGGAAACTCTACCAACAATACATTGAACACCAATAAACAACCTATCGCAAAGAATGAAAGTACTTCGGATCCTGTAGGTGAAATAAAACAATCATTTCAGAAATCCATGTATAATTCAACTATTGTACAGAGTTTCGATAATAATAGTTTTTCCAAACTAGGGAATCAAAATACATTTGATGATTTTGTTTTCAAAATGAAAAATATTTTAGATATCGATTTATTCAAATAGATTTTAGCTTTCTTTATCTTCTCCAACTTCTATCCACTTTAATATTATTGATTGAATCATTTAGATTCCAGGCTGTATTATTTAATAAAAACGTTACTATATACAGTATCAGTACTTTGAGATTACAAAAAGTAATACGACTAGTATTGCCTAAATACAAAAATAATTACTTTATTTCAATATGGTCTTCAACCTGTTTTCTAAAAATGCCAATTTCATATCTATTTTGATTTATTTACTTTTTATGTTTAGATGAGGATTATCAAGACATAGTAATTTAAAAATGCAATACTATGATAATAATGTTATCCTATAATCTTATGTTAAATTTTTAATTTGTTTAAAGATATTTGAAAACCTTATATTCTTTATATATTTATGTGAAAATATGAAGCGTATTGAAGCGATAGTGCATAGTGAAAAAATCCCCGAGTTAAACGAAAAGCTGAAAGAGATAGGACTTAAGGGGTGTACAATAACAGACGGAAAGGGCAGGGGTAAAGGTGAAAAACCTGTAGTACAATCTGGACGTGGCACCGGAAAATATACTTCAGAATTTTCTGCTAGGGCAAATCTATCTACAGTTGTGGATGATTCAGAAGTTGATAAGGTAGTAAAGACCATTTTGGATGCTGCAAGTACCGGTTCTCCCGGAGATGGAAAAATTTTCATCTCGACAGTTGCCGAGGCAATAGATATAGGAACCCAAAAAAGGGGAAATGAGGCTCTACATTAAAAAATTTTCTGGTTATTAATTTTTCCATTGTATCTTGTTTAACTAAACTGGATTCTATCTAAATTATTTTCATTTCCAAAATGGTTTTTTTTAACTTCAAAAAGAGTAGATTACCTGATGCAATTTCAACTCGCAAAATAAAAGAAGCATATCACTTTTAAGTCAGATAACAAAATTATTTACATATTAATGGCTATTGGCAGACAGATAAGACTCTCAAGGATTCTAAAGAATGGTAAAATGCTTTGTATCCCTATGGACCATGGAATAACAAATGGTCCAATACCCGGATTGGAAGATGTTTATGGGCTTATTTACAAATGTGAAAAATCTGGTGTTACAAGTATTATAATAAACAAAGGGATTATCAAATCATTGCCACGGCCTCCCACTGTAGGATTAATCGCACATTTATCCGCTAGTACTTCTCTGGGACTCTCGCCAAATAAGAAAGTACAGATGGGTAGTGTAGAGGAGGCAATTAGGCTTGGCGCCGATGGTATTTCAGTTCACATAAATATTGGCGCTAAGGAGGAACCCGACATGCTTCAAAAGTTAGGAATGATTTCAGACAAATGTAATGAGTGGAATGTTCCATTAATTGCAATGATGTACCCTAGAGGTGAAAACATTAGGGATCCATATAACGTAGATATAGTGTCCCATGTAGCCAGGATTGGTGCAGAGGCGGGAGCAGATATTGTTAAAACTGTTTATACCGGAGATAGGGATTCTTTTAAAAATGTTATAAGAGTATGCCCTGTTCCTGTGGTTATTGCTGGAGGACCAAAAGCAACTACCGATGAGGACATATTGGAAATGTGTGATGGTGCGATGCAAGCTGGAGCGATTGGTGTTACCTTTGGACGAAACATATTCCAACACAAGAATCCGCCACAGATACTCAATGCATTATCAAGAATTATTTTTAATAGCGAAAAACCAAACGAGGCATTAAGGAATATTGTCAGTTCAAAAAAATAAAGAGCTCATAGTAAAACCGCTTGTGCCAAGAGAGAAACTTGATAATTTTTTATCCAAAGTATCGAATGTGTCATTAATATATGGCGACCCCTCGGTAATCACAAACAAAAACTTCAGAACAATATTTGATTCTGATAATGCGGATTTTGTTGTATGCAACACATTGGATACATTGAAGGAAAATAAGAAAATTCTTCACAAGAGTGTAGGTTATATGAAGAAGATATCAAATAATGAAGATTTAGAAGAAATTGTGCTTGCTTCCAAATATGGCGCAGATTTTGTAATTGTTGAGGCTATTGATTGGAAGATTATTCCTTTGGAGAATCTGATAGCCAAACTTCAAAAGACGGGAACAAAAATATACACAACAACAAAAAATTCAGAGGAAATTAGAACTATGTTCTCTGTTCTAGAGCTTGGTGTTGATGGCGTTATATTGGAAACAGACGATGTGAGTCAGGTCGAGAATTCGCACGACTTGCTTGAAAATCCTACTTTCAATCTAAAATATGCAAAGATACTTGAGTTAAAGGATGTCGGGATGGGCGAGAGGGTATGCGTAGACACTGTGTCGATGATGACTATGGGTGAAGGCATGCTAATAGGTAGTAAATCAAATTTTTTGTTTCTTATACACAACGAATCTGTAGGTTCTTCATTTACCTCCCCGCGACCATTTAGAGTAAATGCTGGTGCTGTTCATTGCTATACTACTATGTCAGATGGAACTACAAAATACTTGTCCGAGCTGGAAGCGGGTGTGGAAATCCTCGTGGTAAGTAAGGATGGCACCAGTAGAAAATCGACTGTTGGACGATCAAAAATAGAATCTAGACCAATGAAATTGGTAAAGGCTCAAATCGATGATTTTAAAGGATCTGTAATCCTGCAGAATGCTGAGACAATAAGGTTAATTACAAAAGACAGCAAACTCGTATCTGTCACTGACCTAAAAGTCGGTGATGAAGTCTTAGCCTATACCAAATCTTCATCCGGAAGACATTTTGGTATGCAGGTTGATGAATTTATTTTGGAAAAGTAACATCACATTTAATTGCGCTAATATATCGATAGACATAGAAAAGCTTTTCCAATTATTTGTACCTAAATTGTTTTTTGAGATATCTACTTGTATCAAATTATCATTGGCGAAATTTGATTTTTTTTGAAATAGGATTTTACACCTCAGTATGACGTATCATTAATCGTACAAGGGAAGTAAACCGTTTTCATATATGTAGAACATAATATTCTGATCGTTGATACAACTGGTGGGTACACCAAAATATAACCAATCCAGAACCCCACAGTTAATGATTAGATTTGGCAAACTTGTTTTCGTAAGATGTCGACTTACGCGATTCCAAACTATACTTTACACTTAATCCACTAATTTCAGCTGTTATCAATTATGAAGTGAATGATTCCTAGTCATCGTTTAATTTTTTATTGGAAGCATTCTGATGAATTCAAGTATCTCTTGATTGTATTTAGTAAAATCTGTTGAGCATTTGAGGAGATTTACTCTAACCATTGTTCGTAAATTTTGTTAATTTTTTACCTTATGAGGTGCGAGAATTTAATATTGTTCCTGACAGCTAGTAGTGTTACTAGTTAATTTTATTAATTTAATTAATCATCAAGTTTATTTTTTTTAAGTATGAGGGATATGGATTGATACATAAAGAAAACATAATTCCATGTTACTCGAGTTTCAAAATTCCATAATTCAGGGAGATTGTAGAAAAGTTCTTTCAGAACTACCTACAAATTTCATCCAACTTACAATTACTTCTCCGCCTTATAGAAATGCTATAGACTATGAAGCACATATTGAGAAAAATGGATATTATCGTGGAAAAGCAAGAAAAGAAACAGCCGAGTATCTCGATGAAATGGTTCAAATTTTTAATAGTCAAGTTTATAGAGTAACTAAAGACGGTGGTTACTGTTGTATAGTCATTGGAAATGAAGTTGTAAATGGTACCATTATCCCACTACCTCATATGCTATTATCAAAGTTAGTCCAACCTTTTGGAAATTGGAACCTTCATGAAGAGATTATATGGCACAAAGTAACAGGCGGCACCAATAGATACGGATCATTTGTAATTAATCCATATCCAAAATATTTTAGGGCTAATATAATGCATGAATTTATCCTCGTTCTAAGAAAGGGGGACGTAAATAGCGGAAGAACAAACAGACATGAAGTTCTTCCCGCCACACATGAAGAATTTACAAAAGAGATCGCAAATTCAGTGTGGCATATCGCACCTGTTCCTCCAGGACATATCGAACATCCATGTCCATTTCCAGAAGAGATTCCATACCGCCTCATGAAGCTCTATTCGTATAAAAGTGACATAATTCTTGATCCTTTTAATGGTAGCGGGCAAACTACGAAGGTAGCTCATAATTTTGCTAGACGGTATATGGGTATAGATTTAATGAATGAGTACGTTTCTTTGGCCAAGTTGCGACTAGATAGAGAATCATTACATATTAGACCCGATGCGCTGATCGCAAAATGGCAAAAAATTCAATCGCATTATATGACTAAATAGCAAATTTCAATGCCGATTTAAGATCAAACCAATCTTGAGAGGTTCATAAAAGTGCAACATATGTATCATCAAAATTTAATCATGACTTCGCACAATTGTTTAATTATGTTATATATTGTGACTTGATTTACATTTATTTAACTGGAATTGGTTAAAGATGCGTACATCATGGACTTATAGATGAAATAGCCATAGATTTAGGATATCTCATCTTGTAGATTTTTTTATTGAATTTGTTGTTGTCTACTGTTTTTTAATTAATACTTAACTTCAATTACAACCGGACCTTTTATAGATTCTTTTAGACCAAGTTGTTGAGGAATTGTATCATACAAAATACTCTAAACTTGTTGCATTATGCCTATTGCCAATATTGTTGATGATTTTAACGACACATACTTATGCTAACTTACAAAATAACAGTAGTAAGATTATTTCTCCACCTAACAATAGTCATTTTGAAGTTGGCAATTTGAATATCACGACAGCAGGGTCTAATAATTCTAATTTTTCTGATATTGAGTCGGGTGTCTCAAATAGAGAACCGAGCGTAAAATTAAATCAAGCCTCAAAGAATAGCGATCTTTTCTCAATCTATAATTTCGAACATGCTACACCGAAGAATAAGGCAAATGAATTGAAATTGGACAAATCAAATAATGATCAATTAAATGGAATTTATACAGCTCATAACAATAGTATACAAAATAATGATTTTCAGATAAGTGCCACACCTCCGTCAATTCTTGAAATAGAATCTAACCAAAACTCGACTAACCTTTTTTCAACTTCCGATAAAACCCTATTATTTGCTGACGCAGGAAAAGATAGAACTGTCTATGAGGGTACGTCAGTGACACTTAATGGTAGTAACAGTACGAGTAAGGATAGTATCATTTTATCTTATGCGTGGAGGCAAATTCCCAGTCCCAATATTACAATTGGAAGCGCAAACACCGCGATATGGTCATTTGTTGCTCCGAATGTTTCAACTGATACTACTCTTACATTTGAACTTACAGTCATTGATAACAAGGGAATAACTTCAAGAGATGATGTTAATATTATTGTTAGAGATGGAAATAATGTACGAAATGATATAAATATGAGCAATCAATTTGTTGAGGGTGCCGAACAAAATATTAACAGTAAACTTGAGCCTAAACAAAGGAATCTAGTAATTCAAACTTTAATAGATAAAAATCCTGTTGCTAAAGGTGAAGAGCAGATCATAAAGATTGATCTGTTTGATGGCAAGTCTGATCATAAGATAAACAATGCGACAATAAAAGGAAAGATAATGGATTCGTCAAAAAAAGTCATAAAGAAATTTTCAATGAATAATAACAGTGTCAATGTATCATTAAATATACCAAAAAATGCAAAAGTAGGAAATTCTATAGTGAGTGTGAATGCCAGTGCACCAGGGTATATCTCATCGAATATGGACACAAACTTTAGAATCCAAAAATAATAATTTCAATAATTTCATATTATATACATCTAAGTCATCGACGATACATAAAAATTAAAGATTTTAATACTTTACCGGAACTTCAAATGATGTAGATAATATTCACTTTAGTAACTCGTTCTACGAACATTTATGCAATCCACCAATTTTGGAGAGAACATTATCGATATGGCTTTTAATCTATGTGAAAACTACGGATCCTATTGATTGCCTCGCCACTCAGCTTTAAGGTATAGGCAGAAGAATCATCATCAGAATAATGAGACAACTCCTCTAAAAACTTGCCCTTTTCTTTTCCCCTCTCGTAGAGGCCCCCAGATTCCTTGATACAAAGAGGAAATTTTTGCATTTTCAATCCATTCGAATTCAGAAAATTTATGAAAGAACGGTATCCATCAATGTTGTACCAATCAATCCCTCTCTCTTCACAGAAGGCTATCCAGACATCAATCGTATTTTGATAGAAAGCCTTATCTCTTAATTTTTCAAGCATCATTCCTATAATATTTTTTTATATAAAATATATGTTAATAAATCTATTCAGTTTCAAGATCTATATTATTTCCATTGCGATCAAAGGCCGCTATGTCTTCAACCTCATATGGATAACAAATTATTAATGATACTAGACCAAAAAAATGATTCAAATCCTCTAATGATGGCTTATTGGATCGGCTTGGATGTGAATGAACGGTTCCAATGTATGATAAGTCAAAAGGAAGTTCATACACAGGAAAGCCTGAATAATAAGGACCATGTGTTGAGAAGGGTGGAATAATCAACCCCGTTATTCTGATCACATTTTTGTCTTTTTTACCTTGCAAAATCAATATTCCCTCATTTGGATGCCATGACTTGGCGTAAGTTATAACACTATTTGTAATCTGTTTCGTCAATACAATTCTTCTTCTTACTTCAATTGCTTCCTTTTTCCTTCTAAAAAACACGATAATAATCACGAAATTCCCAGTATTAAAATTAACTATTATATGTTAAATTTACATAACACTATTTATAGTCAATCTATTGATGAATCTGAGATAAACGGTTCTTTCACTAAAGAACAGAGAAATTATATTATGACAATTGAAGATGAACATACAGATCCCTAAACATTTGAAAGTGTTTGCTGTATATGTAGAGTATTGCCTCTGGTCTATGTTATCAACAATCAATTAGTTTAAACCAAAGAGAAGTTTGATTCTTAATAAAGTAACATGAGAAAATTTATAGTGGAGATAATCAGAATACGCTCAAATTCTCAATCCAATAGTATCTGAAAATACGCTTCACATATGATATTCTGCTAGAATATAATGATTCCAAAATAACTGAATTACGTAATATAGAATAGAAATTGGATTATCAGCAAAATTACTTTATTAATAATCCTAGCAATCAATAATAATTAATAACCACATCTAAGGTTAGATGAACTACATCATGAATCTTTATTTTCGAATGCATTATCACTGTTCTATCAAAAATCAAATGTGGAAAATAATGTTAGTGATAATTGGGCTCTCATTATTGTTTTCGACGATTATGATTTCAAATGTTATTATGGCTTATTCACAGTCATCAACAAAAAAACCGACTAGCCATGGTGTTAAAATTCACACTCCGAGACTAGATGACAAAGTATCAATTGCAGTTAATAATTTCACCATAACTGGCAGATCCGTTGACAATCAATCTTCAGATTGTCAGGTCTTCGTCATTGTCAATGATGTCAAACCATATCAAAAAGCTTCTGCGATCGGATTTAATGGAGGCGATGATTTTTCGCAGTGGAAATATGCACTTTTCCCTGATTATGCCAAACTTAAAATTGGAACAAATAAGATAACTGCTAAAATAGATTGTAAAAATCCCATGGATATGTTGAGGTATGACACCATAAACATTATGGGAACTAAAGCTTACGATTTAGAACAAGATGATAGAAGTCCCAGGACTGGGAATATTTCAAGAGTCGAGAAAAATGCGTCTTTAGATATAGGCAATCTTGCAGCAGAGAGATCTATCCAATCACATAACCTCGTGAATACTACAATAAATGACAAGAATTTACCACCGTCACACTCTAACTTATCATCATCAAGAGCAGACTCGTATAACGGAGAGGCTCAGAATATTTACTCCGATAAGAAAATGACATTTTCTTCTAGTGTAAAGTACCTTGTAATATTAATTCCAAACGAAGGACATGAATCTACCAACCAACCTAAGAATCAGTTACCATTAATCAATCAACCATACGTACCTCAAAATGCCATTATAGAGAAGGGTACGAGTATTATATGGCTAAATGCAGATGTAGGACATAGACACAAAATTAGTCTCAATGATAGTAATTCAGAAAAGATTTTTGATAATCGATTTTTTAAATATAACACAACTTCAAATGAGATTAGATTAAATGAGACAGGTACTCACCAATATTGGGAATCTGATGTAAGTAAAGAGGTACCCGATTTCGTTATGCTGGGTACCATAACTGTATCCTCACAGGAGCAGCACAATGCAACTACTGTATCTCAAAATAAGGACGACATAGTAGGAACCTTTATGGTTCCTGCAAGGTTTTTAGATAAATATCGTTCTGAATTTGAGGACAGAGGATTTACTATTGACAGCACCTATACTTACAAGGATCTACGAGGTGGACAGAAAGGCACAGGTCCAGAACAAACACTGATAGTATGGAAAGTCCACAATGTTCCACTGAAAAAAGTAGTGAGAGATCTTGAAGAGTTAACGCCCACCCTCCCATATAATTAACGTGTTTTGATGCTCTGACGGAAATGACTTGTCAATACGCGAAAAATATTACTAAGGATATTTTAATGGGTCACGAAACAATCTAGATTACTTGATAATTATAGAGAATCTTGTCAAGAAGTACGGAGATTTCTATGCGTTAAATGGTTTGAGTTTCGAGGTTAACGAAAATGAAATATTTGGACTTTTAGGTCCAAACGGTGCGGGAAAGACAACCCTTATCCATATACTTGCTACACTACTAAAGCCAACAGAGGGTGGGGCTATTGTAAATGGTTTTGATGTTTTACACGATGCTACTAAAGTAAGAGGAAGTATAGGTGTCGTTTTTCAAGCACCAAGTAGTGATGATATGCTTACAGGATATGAAAATCTTAAAGTTCATGCGTTACTCTACGGGATACCTGGTAAGATTAGAGAAAGAAGAATTTCTGAAGTTTTAAAATTAGTGGGATTGGAAGAGAGAAAAAACGACCAAGTAAAGAAATATTCTGGTGGG
>VBPR01000071.1 GCA_005877345.1 Nitrososphaerota archaeon | reverse complement strand
CACCAGGAAGCAATTCATCCATTGAAATTGAACGTCCTTCCATTACTCTTGCAGTTACTTTGAGATCAAGATCCTTAATCCCCAGGTCCATCATAGAATTGCGAACCGATTCTTCTATTTCACTATTAAAAGGACAAGCAGGGGTAGTAAGTTCTAATGTAAATCCAACTTTTCCATCGTTAATCGTAAGGTCTTTAATCATGCCCATTGACACTATGTCTTTATGCAATTCGGGATCTTCTATTGTTTGTAATTTTGACATGATTTGCTCTATTGAGACCATACTATCGTACTCTTCCCGAGAATATTTAAATCATACAATAGTATGCATCTTGATACTAAAAATCAAGAATAATGAAAAGGTTCATAAATTGATAATTTAAACCAATTGACAATAAGTAATGTTTGCCATAATACACATGGATGATGTTGTAAGAATACCTCCTCGTATGATGAAAAAATCTCTTAATGAGACCACGATGGAGATTCTCAGGGAGAAATATGAAAGTATGATAAATCCTGAATTGGGCTATGTTATTATGATTATTGATGCAAAAACAAATAAGGTTGGAAAATTGGTTTCCGGTGATGGTGCCACCTTTCACAAGGTGTCTTTTAAGGCCTTAACATTTTATCCCAAATTGCAAGAAATTGTGGAAGGAGAAATTGTTGAAATTACGGATTTTGGTGCATTTGTAAGAATAGGGCCAACTGATGCACTGTTACACCTTTCTCAAATTACCGATGATTATCTGAAAAGCGATGTGAAGCAAGGGGTGATAGTTGCAAATCAATCAGCCAAATCGCTTAAGATTGGTTCAAAGCTCAGAGCTAGAGTAACTGCAATTAGTTTGGGGAAAGGCTCGGCCATGGGCAAAATTGGAATTACCTGTAGACAGCCATTTCTGGGTGCTCTTGAGTGGATTGAAGAAGAGATAAAGAAGGCTAAAACCCCTGTCACAACTAGCCAAAAAGAAAAGAAAGGAACAGTGCCAGCTTAAATGGCTAAGGAACTAGCGTGTAAAAAATGTAAAGCAATTAGTATTGGAAAGGTATGTCCCGTCTGCAGGTCTACCGAACTTTCGTCTGACTGGTCGGGTACAATAGTAATATTTGATTCAAAGAATTCACTGGTCGCGTCCACACTTCAAATATCAACTCCACATAAATATGCACTAAAAGTAACTTGATTTGACTTTTAAAAAAAAATCAAAAGATCTAAATCAATATTTTAATTTACGAGAATCCCTCATTAGATTTCTCAGAGAAGATATCGGACAAGGCGATCTCACAAGTGAGTACACAGTTGATGAAGATTTGAAATCTTCATCGTCTATTATTTGTAAATCAGAAGTTGCAGTGATTGCAGGGCTGGAGGAAGCTCGTACAATATTTGATATTTGCAATTGTAAATCAAACGCACTAGTTAAAGACGGCGATATTGTAAAAAATGGCCGGAAAGTCATGAAGATCAAGGGAAATACGAGGTCGATTCTAAAAGCCGAAAGAACCGCGTTAAATTTGATAATGCGTATGAGCGGAATTGCTACCGATACTAAGAAATTTGTGGATATAGTAAGAACTGTATCAAATGATATAAAGATCACGGGCACCAGAAAGACTGCACCGGGTTTAAGATTCTTTGACAAGAAATCAATAGTATTGGGCGGAGGATATGCACATAGAAATTCTTTAGACGAAATGATACTAATAAAGGATAATCATCATGCTGTAACCAGTTCGATTAGACGCTCTATATTAAAGGCTAAACTGAAAGCTGGTAAAAATATCATGATAGAATGTGAAGTTAGCGATAGGAAATCGTCAGTAGAGGCTATTAAAAGTGGTGCAGATATTATAATGCTAGATAATTTTTCACCCCAAGAAGCTCAGAAAACCATATCGTATTTGAAGAGATCTGGTTTACGAGAAAAAATTTTAGTAGAAATTTCAGGAGGTGTGAATATTTCAAATATCAAAGATTATGCAACTGCTTTACCAGATATGATATCAGTAGGCTCATTAACTCATTCTAGTCAGTCAATTGATTTTTCCATGGAAATCAATTAATCAAATTATTAATTGTTATCAAAATTCGTTACTTCAATAATGATATCATTGACTCCTTGATCAGGATATCGTCAACATACGCTCAATAGCAGTTCTCGCTCTATCTGCAATATGTTTTGGAACCTTGACCTCATATTGTTTGTGTACAAGAGATTCTACCACTTTTTCTATTGTTATTTTTTTCATATATTTACAGACGGCATTTTCCTTAACGGGTATGAACATTTTGTCTGGATTTTCTTTCTTCATTCTATACATGATACCTGTCTCAGTTGCAACAACAAATTGATTACTCTCTGATTTTTTAGCATGTTGCATCATTCCTTCAGTAGACAATATGTGAGCTTTTTTAGAAATATCGCCAGATGCCAAGCTGTACAAGGTTGATGAAGTACATCCACATTCAGGATGGATCATGAATTCTGCATTTTTGTATTTTTGAAATATATTATTAATGTCAGCTGTAGTGATACCCGCATGAACATGACACTCTCCTGGCCATACATACAGATTCTTCCTGCCAGTGACCTGTCCTACGTATGAACCTAGAAACATGTCAGGTAAGAATAAGATATCGGTATCACATGGTATGCTGTTTACAACCTTAACTGCATTAGATGAAGTACAACAATAATCAGAAAGGGCTTTTACTTTTGCGCTGGTATTAACATAACTTACCACGACAGCATTAGGATGTTCTTCTTTCCATTTCTTTAATTCATTAGAATTAATGGTCGATGCAAGTGAGCAACCTGCTTCTAGATCGGGGATAAGGACTGTCTTTTCAGGGCATAGTATAGAAGCAGTTTCTGCCATAAAATGTACACCACAAAACACAATAATGTCAGCATCAGTTTTGGCAGCTTCTCGTGATAATGCCAATGAATCGCCAATAAAATCAGCTACATCTTGGACTTCTGGAATTTGGTAATTGTGTGCCAAAACGACAGCGTTGCACTCTTTCTTCAGTGAGTTTATCTGATCGAAATGCATTGATTGGACTAATGTCATCTTATGCGCTTGTTTTACATAGTTATAGATTTAAAGTAACATAATTTAGGATAACATTGCCTATTTCACATATGGTAAGGGCAATACTTGCCACATCGATTTAATTTTGAGAAAATAGGAAAAATTGTGCAGTAATAGATATATTATATCACAGTCAACATAAGTCAAATGCCAACTCATGGATCGTTAACAAAGGCGGGAAAAGTAAGAGGTCAAACTCCTAAAATTGAAGGAAAGAAGAGAGTAAGCCCAATATCAAAATTAAGAAACAAGATAAATTTTGTCAAGAGATTTGAAAAAAGACGTCAACCTGGACAAAGAAAACCAGAACGTACAGGTAGAAGACGTTGATTTGAATATCTAAACGCTTTTATCTTATTTCGGACATCTCAGTATAATCTAGGAATTATGTAAATCCAAATATTGAATAAGTGAAACTAATAAAAGATGGAAAAAAAAGTTGGAGTAATAGGCTATGGTAGCATTGGTAGAGAGATCATAGCAGCAATAAGAAGACAAGAGATTCCAAATGCCAAAATCGTAGCATTATTTGATAAAGAATCTCAAGTCATTAGCTCAGTCGATTATGATAGTCAATTGCACTTATTTTCAGATTTTAATGAATTCTATAATTCTCCGATTTATACCAGTTTAGACATTGTAATTGAATGTGCTTCGAAAGAAGCTGTTAGGGAATATGGTAAAAAAATCATCGAGTCAAATAAGGATCTCATGGTATTGAGTGTAGGCGCTTTTTCAGATAAAGAATATTTGTCAGAATTGCAAAATTTATCGAATTTGAATAATACTAGAATATTGATACCTACTGGTGCCATAGCGGGATTAGACTCCATTAGGAGCGTAAAAAAGTATCTAGATTATTTAACCATTACAACAACAAAGCATCCCAAATCATTTGTAGGCGCTCCATTTTTCAAAAACTCAATAATAAAATTGGAAGAGATTTCAAATGAAAAAGTCCTCTTTGAAGGGAATGCTATTACAGCTATACAATTATTTCCTCAAAATGTTAATGTAGCGGTTTCAATTGCATTGGCTGGAATTGGTTTAGAGAAGACTCGAGTAAAGATCATAGCAGACCCGAAGATATCGGTAAACAGGCATGAGATACTAGGTAAAGGGAGCTTTGGAGAAATCCATATTATTGTTCAGAATGTGCCGAGTCCTACAAATCCCAAAACTAGTTATCTGGCATCACTATC
>VBPR01000070.1 GCA_005877345.1 Nitrososphaerota archaeon | reverse complement strand
ATAACTATTCTGAGTATTTCCATTTACTGTTATCCGTAGGTATCTTGCGTTAGTATCAGCAATATTATACTTTTCAGCATTCAGGGTAGAACCATTACTCTTAGTGCTCAATACATTAGAAAACTTTAATCCGTCGTTGGACGCGGATATAACAAAATTATTTTGACGTTCATTTCCTTTATACCATGCAATATTAATGCTGCAAATATTCTTGCTTGTTCCTAAATCAAGTTGTATCCATGATCCTACTCCGTTATTAGACCATCTCGTATTAAGGTTATCATCAAGAAGATTCGAACCGGGAAATCCAGCCTGACTACCAGAAGTCTCAACATTTTGAGCAGAGGCATCAACACATTGATTTTGTGATTGATCGGAAGGAGATACTTGTACTCTGATCTCCGATAAACTTGCATAGTTGTTTAGCGTGTTACCATTTACGGTAATCTTCATGTATCGAGCTAGTTTGTCAGGAAATGCATAAGTTTCAAAGGATAAGGTGCTTCCACTACTTTTAGTCGACAGTACGGTTTTGTATGACTTCCCGTCTAACGAAGTCGATATTACGAAATTATTTTGACGTTGGTTTCCCTTATACCATGCAATATCTACACTGCAAATGTTCTTACTAGTCCCTAAATCTAGCTCTATGTATGACCCTACACCATAATTAGACCAGATAGTATTGAGATTATTATCAACCACATTCGAAGGTGGAAATCCAACTTGACTGCTACTGGCGGTCACTTTTGAAATTGGACTTTTAACGCAAGATTCAGACAAAGTCTTGTAACCGTAAATTTTTAATTCGCTTATACTGACCCAGGTGTTTTGAGTGTTCCCATTAACAATAACCTTAATGAATCTGCCTGTATTGGGTTGAAAATTATAATTCTGTTCAGTCAGTGAGGCTCCATCACTTTTTCCAGAGTAAACATTGGTGAATGTTTTACCATCTTTAGATATAGATATTATAAATGAATTTGTCCGCTCATTCCCCCGATGCCAATTAATACCCACACTGCAGACGGCCTTCTCTTGACCCAAATCAATTTGTAACCATGATCCTAGACCTAAGTTAGACCATCGTGTATTGATATTCTGATCAATGGCATGAGAAGGGGGATGCAAAGCATCAGCTCCGCTGGCGGTAATACCATTGACTGTTAGTTTTGAACATGCTTTGGACGAGATAAATGGATCAGTTTGTCCGAAGGTGAGAGAAGACTGAACAAATGTATTCGTAGAAATAAGAACCAGGAATATAATTAGAGAAACACAAAGCTCCAATTGATTACCTCCCCATGGACGGCATGAAGCAAATTTGGTTAAATTAATCACGGCTACCTGATTGGAAATTGGTATAATTATATGCTATTTAATTTTTATTGACTGGATATTGCATTTTTACAAATTACTTTAAGTTTTATATCATCGCATTACTTTTATTTCAGTGAGAGATGGAAATAAATTAGTAAAAACTTATAAAGGAAGGAAAATCAAACAGTGTAATAAAGATATCAAATGGGTATCTCACATACTTCGGGTTTTCCTATTTTCTGATAAACCCGGAACTTGATCAGGATTTCACAATTTAAAGTAATTCATTGTTTAGTCGTACTACCAGTACGCACTCTCGCTAGTTTCACCACTAGAATTATTTTTTTCAACAGAAAGATATTCTTTAATCCCGTCAAGATCCCGGAATATGCCTTCAGGGGCAAATAATGACGGTGCCGTAGTAGTTGGCAGATCTGCACAACAGGTTTCTTCAAATTTTGTAATATGATGCTCAACAAATTCTATATCGCTGCTTTCCAAAATTTCAATAGCCAGTCTGGAATTCTCTGTGTCGTCAATTAGCAAAACAGGTTTACGAACAGCCACATTTTTAATACCTGATTAGGTATATTTGTTCTCCATGATTGCATAGATAGACCTAAAATATTTGCCAAAATCAAGATTAAGTTGTCACCTCAACTGATTCTATTATCCTATTTCATACCTGTTTGTTGACAGATGGATATCAAATCTCAAGGTAGTAAAGAATTTAGTAGATGATTGTTGAATTTAAAATATTGATTGCCATCCTCAATCTCAAATTTCCATTTGAACTCAAGGATGACCAAAGGGAGGCAGTCAATGCATGGTTAAATAATAATTTTAGGGGTTCAATAATTTATAGTACCGGAACTGGAAAAACTGAAATTGCATTTGAGTGTGCAAGAAGATTAGCTGAAATTAAGTATAACAACGACATCATGTGTTATTCTAAAGACACAAGAGGGGTCAAACCAAATCAAAAATTTAGAATTTTATTTATAGTACCGAGAATTGTACTTATTGACCAGAACGTAAATCGACTTGTTAGATACGGATTGCCGAGGGACTCCATTGGAACCTTTTTTGGAGAACAAAAGGAAATAAGAGAAATTACCATTAGCACATACCAGAGTGTCATAAGCCGTTTAGACTTGATTAGAGATTCTGATATGATAATTCTCGATGAAATTCATTTGCTGAGTGAAACAGCCAAAGAATTTAGCAAAATATTTGACATTATAAATGAAAATCCTACTAAAGGGATATTAGGCTTAACCGCTACCATAAATGAGAATGATTCCCGTTATAATACTATAATTAAGACATTGCCTCCTGTAAAGAAATATTTAATTAAAGATGCTGTAACAGATGGAAGATTGGCCAAACCACAGGTTGTTTCCGTACCTGTAAATTTCACAGAATCTGAGAAAAAAATATATAATGAAACTTCGACAAAGATTTCTTCCCTTTCACGGAAACTTGGAGTATTTGATCCAAAAAGAATATCCATTTTGCTTTTCAAAGGTGGTTATAATGCAAAATTGGCAAAATTGTGGTTTGAAAATGTTAGAAAAAGAAAAGAATTGCTTAGCTCGGCACAAAACAAAATGTTGTCTGTCGTAAATATAGTAAAGAAGCATCCATCAGAACCCATCATGATCTTTAGTGAGACAATTGAGTCGATAAAAAAATTAGAAAAAATATTGGAATCAAATGGGATAGCCTCCAGATCTATCCATAATAAAATACCATCTAATCAAAGAAAGAGAATTTTGGAAGAATGGGGGAAAGAATACTATCCATTGTTATCTGTACATACACTTGAAATCGGATATGATATTCCTGAAGTGAGAATTGCAATAATAATTTCAAATAGTTCAAATTTTAATCAAGTTGCACAAAGAATTGGCAGAGTCATCAGAAAAACGCATAGGAAGAATTATGCGTTGATATATGTAATTTATATAAGAGATTCAAAAGACAGCAGTACTCTTAGAATGATAAAATCTACTATTGACTTTTCCGACAGGAACAATCAGTTAAAATTAACATCATTTAGCACTTGATATTAGGATGCAATAAAGTATATGCGTTAAGTTCTATTTCTAAAGAACAAATTTACAAAATAAAATAAAAGGATCCTGAAGACCTATTTCATTATATTCCTATGTCTTCTCTCACTGGTTAAAGTTTCGGAAGTACCACTGGAAACGATTTCAATCAATATTGCTTGTTTATTATCATTTTTTGGCCTCAGTAATCTTCCCAACCTTTGGATAAACTCCCTACTACTACCGGTTCCACTAACAAGTACTCCCAGTTGGGCATCAGGAACATCTATCCCTTCATCCAATACTTTTGAGGTAACAATTGCTTTATATCTACCATCCTTGAAACCAGTAAGGACGTCCTCCCTTTCCTCTTTAGATGACTTGTGTGTAATAAATGGAATAAGAAAATCATTGGATATTTCAAATACAAGCTTGTTATGTTGTGTAAATATTATTGTCTTGATATCTTTGTTTTCAACTAATATCCTTCTAATTTCATTCATTTTAGATTTGCTATTGAGCGCTATATCAATTGCTTTGTTCCTTGCCATTAAGGCACGTCTGGCCATAATATTTTTTGATGAGATCATGATCAATCTATTAAATGCGTTATGAGAATTCATTTTTAGTCCAATCTTTTTTAAACATGCGTGATATATTGCCATATTTTCTTTATATTTACTATATTCTTCCACTGACATGAACGTCTTTTTTCTTTCAATAGTATACTTTGCAAGATAATTACTTTTGGATAGCTCTTTTGCCGTGATTTGAAAGGTAGATTTTCCAACTAAATATGGAAAATCTTCTTCCAAATGATCTTCACGTTCTATAGTAGCAGTCAAGCCAAGTCTGAATGGTGCTACAAATGTTTCTGCAATTAATCTATATGACGGTGCTGGTAAATGATGTACCTCATCAAATACCATTAACATAAACTTGTTTCCAATTGATTGCGCTTTAATATATGCAGAATCATAGGTTGACACAGTAATTGGTTGAATATTTTCAGTTCCTCCACCTATATTTCCTATTTCAATATCGAAATTTTGTGAGAGTATTTTTGTCCACTGTTTGATAAGATCAAGCGTAGGTACGATTATTAGTGTTGGTGAATTTACAATCTGAATAATTTTTAATCCTATTATGGTCTTGCCGGCTCCTGTCGGCAGTATTATTGATCCCCTTTTTTCTAAACACCAATTTTCAATTGCTTCTTGTTGATAATCGCGCAGCTTTACCGCTAATTTTGGAAGATCCCCAATAGGTAATAAGTCCAAAACTTTGTCCTCATATTTTACATTCTTTTCATTAAGGTATTGAGTTATTTTTGTATAGTTTATACCGTAGGAATACAAGTAGTTAGTCTTTGAATCAAACTTAGTATAGGGCAAACTATCAAGCCCCTTTACCACTATTGTTCCTTTTTGGTATTCAAGTGTAACTGGTCTAGAACTCAATTAGTTACTTTCTGGTTGATAATCATTTTTAAATCATATGAGATAATCATAGAAAATTTACTGCTTTATGTATCGAGATACTTGCCTACGGATATGCTACGTGTTTACTATAAAATAATTCAATTTTTGTAAAAAAATCAAGGAGCTTCGTACAGGCTAGTTCATCAATTATTCTGTACTCAAATCCACATAGAAAGGTCATTACTAAATACGGTTGTTCTTTGATTTAGATCTATTTCGATAATGATTTTTTCGCGAAGCCTGTTGTCTGATTCTATGATGTCTGTATTGGTCGTAAATTTATTTATGTTTTCATGCATTGTAATCTCTTTATCCATTTGTTTACGCTTTCTGAGGTTCTTGAAAAAATCCGTCAATTCATCCACTAGATCTGGTTGATTTTCCAACTGATCTACTTTCGAATTCATTGCATTATAAAATATTCATCGTATTAATAATAATCAATAGTTAAAATTATTTGTCAAATGAGGTAATGAAATTGAATTAATTGACTTTTCATTTTAACTTGAACAGATAGTGTTGAGCATAACATTCACGATGGTACGGATTACTGTATTTCTCAATGGTATCACAAGAAATCATAAATATATTAAATGATGATTTTTCTAGATAGACTATGATAATATATGTAAGTCTCGATATCAACAAATAATAAGAGATAGCTGATGTGTATGTCTATCGATTCGACTGATAAGATCAAAGCTGAAGTTATCAGATGCAAACTATGTAACCTGTGTAGGAATAGAACAAATGCAGTTCCTGGTGAAGGAAATTCTAAAGCTAGTATCATGTTTGTAGGAGAAGCTCCAGGAAGGAACGAAGATGAGAAAGGTAGACCATTTGTTGGATTGGCAGGAAAAATTCTTGACGAAACTTTAGAAAAAGTAGGACTAGTAAGATCAAGAATTTTTGTGACTAATATTGTAAAATGTAGACCTCCTGGAAATAGAGTTCCCACAGAAGAAGAGCGGCGTGTCTGCAAGAATTATCTTGAAAGAGAAATTTCAATTGTTTCTCCCAAAATTATTTGTATACTTGGTAGAACAGCCTATCAATCATTGCTTGGTGGCGGATCCATACTTGGAAATCGCGGAAAGTTCATTGAAAAAGATAGCAAGCTCTTTTTTCTTACAATACATCCAGCAGCCATAATTTACAATAATAAGCTTCGGTACGCCCTAGAGAAGGACATGCAAACATTAGTTTCGGAATGCAGTCGATTAAACATTCCTATTTAGTATCCAAAAGAATTAGTTTAACCTTTATCACTTTTAGAAATTTTCAGCTCTAGTTTTTAGGGCCATATTCATCTTATCAAAACTCTCTTTGAGATCTTCATCTAACTTGTCCCCAACAAATTTCACACCTAATCCTGTGAAAATTTCTTTGTGTAAGAATGAAACTTGATTATCGATGGATTTTTCTATAATAAATATGCGTTCACCGTCAAAAATACCAGGAAAGAATGATTTTCCTTTCCATCGAAGTTCCTTGTCTTTATCGATTTTAGTTATAATTGGATAATACGTTCTCTCTTTTCCCCTAACAGTCTGAATCTTGACCATAATTTTAGAACCCAATTTGGCATCACCTACTACTTTTGTCATGAATGGATTCCATAATTCGTATTCGTCAAAATTGATAAGAATGTTCCAAATTTTTTCAGGAGTAGAATTTACCAATATTTGCGTCTCTATTGTTTTCAATTAATCTAATGAATAATCTTTGATTCTTAATAATGAACCTTTTGATAGAGTGGAAAAAATTCGGTACCGATATGGACCAGAATCAGAACACTTGTTTCCCTAATATCTGTATCAACTTTGAAAAGTTAGTCTGAAAAGATGCCGCTTTATTGAAACTAATTAATTACAGCTAATCTATTCACAATATGATTTCTCAGAGGATCCTTAGATGGAAATAATTTGTGATACCAGCTTTCTCATTGCATTGGTTTCTAACCCTATCAAATGCTTGGATAAAATTGAAAACGAACATGGGAAATTAAGATTTATAGTCCCAACCTTTGTTCTAGATGAACTGGACTCTATCGAAAGAAAATCAGGTCCCAAGAAATCTATGATCGCAAAAACTGCAATTTGCATATCTAAATTGAAGTTTGAAATCAAGGATATTGGTAAATCAAAAAATGTAGACAATAAAATTCTAAATTATGTAACAAAGAACAGAAGATTAGCTGTGGCTACGCTAGATAGTAAATTATTAAACAGTCTGAAAATGGCTGACGTGACTACTATTACACTCTCCAAGAATAAAATAATAATAGTAAATCGGTATTTTGAAAGGTAGCTTTAAATCATTAATTTATTTCTTATTATTCATGTTTGAGTACAATAAGTTAAGTATAACGTGGAGCGGTCATGCCGGGTTCAAGATCATATACGGTAATATGATAGTATATATCGATCCTTACAAATTGAGCAAAACGTACGAAAAGATTTCTGACGCTGACATTGTACTTATAACCCACAACCACTTTGACCATTTATCAATAGAGGATTTAAAAAATATCATTAATGAAAGAACAGTTATTGTTTCTGCTCAAGAGTGTCTATCTCAATTAAAGTCTCTAAAAGTGAAAGAATCAATTGGCATTGATCCTCGTAACAGTGTGAAGGTAGATGATTTAAGAATAGAAACAGTTCCGGCATACAATATTGATAAGGACTTTCATCCAAAGAATGACAAAAAAATTGGATTCATAGTTGAATTTGGTAATGATCGATTATATCACACCGGAGATTCTGATATAATTCCAGAAATGAAAGATACAAACCCAACTATTGTACTAATACCTGTTTCCGGAACTTATGTAATGACTGCTGAGGAAGCATCAAAGGCAGTCAATGAATTAATTAATCCAAAAATTGCAATTAATAAAGAAGATGCAATACGATTCTCAGAACTGGTCACAGTATGTAAAACAAAGATATTAGAGTCAGAGTAGTCAAAATTTTTGCAAAGATTAAAACTTATATACGATCTGTTTTTCTTATATCATTGAAAATGGCAGCGAAAAAGAAATCGAAGTCTGCTAAGAAAGCAACCAAAAAGAGGTAATACTCTCGTAGTCACTATTCCCTCTTAATTCCCCCCTTCTTTTGTTAGATAAATAATTACAAAATTCTTTTATTGCTTGGGGTATCATCCTTATTTTTTTGCAACTACGTTATGCAAATTTTTTCCAGTACGTTAAAAAATGAGTATAATCAACAAGCATTATTATGTTATCTGCCGACAGAGTTTTGTTTCATGTTAGAAATTACAATTTTAATGTACGCCATCTATTAGTTATTGCGGTATTAGTTATTGCATTTACAACAGCTTTCATAATGCGTTCTTATCCGATAAAGTATGGATTTTATCTAAATGAATTCGATCCGTATTTTGATTACAGAGCAACTAAGTATATTGTAGATAATGGCCTGGATGCATATCTTAAGTGGCATGATAATATGTCATGGTATCCTGAAGGTCGAAACATACCGGAGACGTCACAAGTTGGATTACATATAACAGCGGCTTATCTTTACAAGATCTTTGGAGGAAATAGTTCTATTTTAGATTTTACAATATTATTACCTGTTGTCGTGGGATCATTGACCACAATTGTTGTATTTGCTTTGGTAAGGTCACTGGGTGGAACCACAGCAGGTCTCTTTTCTGCATTACTAATTGCTTTTACTCCTGCTATTATTCAGCGTGGAAACTTAGGTTGGTTCAAATCCGAACCTCTTGGTCTGTTCTTTGCACTGTTGGCACTGTACTTACTAATTTCTGCATTGAAACATAAGCCCAAGATTGCTATTGTAAAAGCGATAGTAGGAGGATTATTATTAGGTCTTGCCAATGCATCGTGGGGCGGGATTCAATACTTTAGTATCCCAATTTCATTATACTTTTTTGCAGTATCTTTTTTGCGAAATGATATCAAGGTCCCCTTAATTGTTGCAATTTTGTTCACGGTTGCTACCATACTATCTGCCGGTTTGTCTCCAAGACCTGGTGTTTCATTTGTATTTGGACTTCCAGGTATTGCCCTCATAGGAGGAACGATATTTTTGATTATATCATCTATTGTGAGGAAATTAAGTTCATCGAATACTTTCCTAAGAAACAATTGGATCTTGCTTGGAGCTTTTTTTGCAATTGGCATAGGAATAATTCTATCTGGAAGTTTTCATGGATCCTCATTCAGATATCTAAATGCAGTTAATCCATTTCTTTCTTCTCAAAATCCCCTGGTAGAATCCGTCGCTGAGCATTTCACTCCAACTTTGGTAGAATATTTCACGGATTATTCAATTCTGATAATGTTTGCTGGATTTGGGGCTCTTATGGCATTTAGACACAGAAATGACATGTCCATTTTTTCATTAATCATCGGAATTACTGCAGTGTACGTGAGTGCAACATTTGCTAGATTACTCGTATTCTCATCAATCGGAATCATACTCTTATCTGGATTGGGCCTGTATGAAATAACTAGCAGTATAATCAACTATAAGGCATCATCAGAAACTTCGCATAAGAAGAAGAAAAGAACAGAACGCGAAAAAATCTCTCACATGGATAAATCAATAAAAATTGTATATTCAATTATACTTGTTTTTTTAATTTCAATTCCTGTCCTGGATAATGGTGGTATTTTATTCCCGCAAAATTCAAATTGGTTGAGTTCCGCCGATATTCCTCCTTCTATTGCAAATGGCGGTACTGGATTTAGAGTCAAGACCGATGATTGGATAAGCGCATTAGATTGGATGTCCGCCAATACATCTTCCAATTCAGTAGTTGCATCGTGGTGGGATTATGGTTACTGGATAACAACATTAGGAAATAGAACTAGTTTAGCTGATAATGCTACAATAAACCAAACACGTATCGCATCAATTGCAAAGATGTTTATGGATCAGACCGAAAACGGCCTTAAGGTTGCAAAAGATCTAAAGTCTGACTATATAGTAGTATACATTGTTGGACAGAGATTTAGTGGTATTAATGGTAGTGAGCTGTATGTTTTAGGTAACGGCGGAGATGAAAGCAAAAAACAGTGGTTTATACGAATAGGAGGATTTGATGAAAATAAATATCTTGAACAAGATGGATTTACCCCAACACCATTCTTTTGGAATAGTACGTTACTTGGACAATTGATACCTTTCACACCTGTGTCCTATATAGTAAATGGCGCTCCGACAAGCCAATATCAACAGGGCGCAACTGCAATTTATACAAAAGACATCAAATACCCAGAAAATGGTAATGCAGATCAACCACTAAAATTGGTTTATTCGTCAGCCAGCTTCAAGAGTAATAGACCAGGTCTATTCTTTGCGGTATTAATTTATCAAGTAAACCATAATTATATACCTAAAACGACTTCGGATCCGTATAAGGAGATAATCGATAAAGAGAAATTTTCAATAAACACCACCAAGTCTAATACTGATATGAAATCAACTAATGAATCTAAACTAGCTGTTATAGAAACAACTCAGGGACCTATAACTATGGAATTCTTTCCAGATGTAGCTCCAATGCACGTCTCAAATTTTGAGAAACTTGCAGATTCGGGATTCTACAATGGCACTGTATTCCATCGAATTGTCAAAGGATTTGTAATTCAAGGAGGAGATCCAAATACAAAAAATGACACAAACAAGGCCGCTTGGGGAACAGGCGATCCTGGTTATAAGATCAAAGCAGAATTTAGTAACATACCACACAATAGAGGAATAGTTTCAATGGCCAGATCCTCAGATCCAGATAGTGCGGGTTCACAGTTCTTTATTGTTTTAAATGACTCCAGATTTCTGGACAAACAATATACGGTATTTGGTAGAGTCATAAATGGGATGGACGTTGTTGATAAAATTGCTGCATTACCAACAGTTCAAAATGATCAGCCGCAAGATCCAAATATGGCTAAAATACTTTCTATAAAGATAGTAAATAGAAATTCGACAGAGTTGAAAAGCTGAACAATTGATAAAATGATAATAGAGTATGTTTTATCTCATTAATGCAGCGTAAATGAAGGGTAACAATGTGGTTGCCTCTCCATGTATTGTAGTCTGCTTTGCTTTTCCCTTTACTTTCCCCCAAGATATTGCTTCTGCAATCAAGGCACCACTCAAACTACCATCCCATTCAGAAGCTGTTGTTATAGATACTGCATAGTCCAGTCCTCCTCTAAACTGATTCCACCATAATGTATGATGTTTAGAAATTCCACCCCCGATAATGAAAGCACCAGTTTTATTTGCCTCATAAACTAAGTCTGATAACCTGGTTTCATCCAATAGTATATTTATATTAAAGTTCTTATGTTTCTGATAAAAGAACCATATTTGACTTCCAACTCCACCATCTACAATACCTGGAACTATGACTGGAATATCATTCTTATACGCCCAGTACAAAAACGAAGTCTCATCTAGAGTACTCCCTATTTGCTTTGTTATTTCAAAGGTCGAAACACTCTGTAACCCTTGCTGGTACAGTTCGTTTAGACAATCCTGTACTTTTTTTTCAATAACAGGACCATAGTTATTTTGCGGTACTAGAACATTTCCCAATCTATGTATATTCTTTTTATAAAGCAATTTATCATCCATCCGAAAGTCTCCAGAATAGTATTTTGTACTTGTTCTTGCAATATCATGGTCTAACGCACCACAGGTCGTAATAACGCAATCAAACAACTTGCGTTTTAACATATCCTTGATTATACCTCTAGCTCCAGTGGAGATTATTGATCCTACAAATGACAAGAATTTGGTACAGTTCTTGTCCCTTGTCATCGTACGAATTATATTTATTCCATCCCAAAGATTTTTAGATTCAAAACCACCAGAATATGCCATACCATCAACTAGTAAAGATATGGAATTTGAGTTAATTTTGTAATCGCGTACTGAATCACTCAAAATATTCTTGTGTAATCTCTTTATTCTTTTTGGCTTCAACTTCCTACAGTTTAGTTCCTAACTATATATTATTTTTATCTGTTGCATAGGAAAAGTTATCCAATAACATGTACTATGATGCATTGAACTCTTTTCTCAATAGAGATAGGATATTCGTACTAATATTGGGCTCCAAGTATTAGTCACATTATTATAATAATAATTTGGTATATTCCCA
>VBPR01000069.1 GCA_005877345.1 Nitrososphaerota archaeon | reverse complement strand
AGCGCTGTGCAAAATGCGGATATCCAGATCCAAAAACGCGAAAATATGACTGGATTAAACGCAGAGTAATTTAGACATTCTAAGGACAAACCTTAACAGTATGTTGTAAATTAATAACTTAAAGTTGGACTTGCTTATTGCATCATTTTCAATAGGTCTAGGTGCAATATCTTCTCTAGTTTTTCATCATATAAGAAAGCAAAGAATAGTGAAAGCACCAAATAAGAAGAAAACAAAAAAGGAAGAAAATTCCTTTGAGACTAACAAAAATAATTCTGACCTTAAAATGATGAAAAATGAACTAGATTCACTAGAAGTTGAAAGATCGATAATTACAAGTTCTGTGAGAAAAATACACGAAACATTTCGAGAAGGCAAACTAAGTCAATTGGAATTTGACAGACTGATGATAAAATATGGTGAAGATCTAACGAAGTGTGATGAAGAAATTGAGCAAACTCGATCAGTTGTTGATCTTTTCGAATTAAGTTTGATAAAGAGCAATCTTGTTTCCATAATAGAAGACAAAATTAAAGTCATAGATACTAGGCTAAACGAGATATCTAACAGGAACTTGAAGATACTGACAACTCAACCAAAACAGACTCAACATGAGCCCATTCATCTAAATCTTGAAAATACGGCTTTTCGTCGAGAAAATCTAGATAATTCATTACGTTTAGAAGCTGAAAAAATAAAGAAGATGGAGAACGAAATCACTCAGGCACTTGAAAAACTCGATAGTTACGAATCCCAAAAATCAAAAGAAAATGGCCTTAATAAGAGTTTAAAAAGTGATTTAGATTTATCAAGGGATTTAAGTGTTACTAACAAAAAGGACCCCCTTAGAAACTTCACACCATCAGAGTAGATTAAAAAAATAATAAGATGGTAAACTTATTAGGGATTCATAAAATTCAGATTTGATTATTTTCCTATTCTGAACATTTTAGTCCCACAAGTAGAACATATTCCTTGGGTTGCCGGTTTTCCATTTTTCATTGTTATCTTTTTTTCATCATTCATAGTCCTTTTCTGTTTACACTTAACACAATATCCTTCCATGAAAAATAGAATTCATGTGTGCATAAAAACATTATGTATTGAATCTTTGCTTGGTCAAGAAAATCTTCATTTATTGTTCTAATTAAGAAATCTTTATAAGATTTGACTTATTATTGTAAGATTTAACTTAATTCCATCTACTGGATATCATACTTCAATTATTCCTATCTGTTGTTATGTATAATTGAAAATTAAATAATCTGAGATTTGCAGATATTTGAAAATTTATAAATAATCTCAAACTTCGTTGATTGTTAAATGAAAATTACTGTGATAGGAGCTGGCAGAGTGGGCTCTTCTGTGGCACTAAATTGTTCAATGAGGGAACTTGGTGATATTTTACTACTTGATATAGTCCAAGGATTACCGCAGGGTGAGGCAATGGACATTAACCATCAACTGGCAGAGCGTGGAATAGACTGCATCGTACAAGGTTCTAATAACTATCAAGAAATGAAAGGATCAGAGTTTGTAGTTGTGGTAGCAGGGGTTGGAAGAAAACCTGGTATGACTCGTATGGATTTGCTCAAGACGAATGCTGAAATAGTCAAGGACATTTGCAATAAAATTAAGAGTTATGCTCAGAATTCAAATATTATTGTAGTAACAAATCCACTTGACCCATTGACATACCTTGTAATCAAGTCACTGGAAGGGCAAAGAACAAAGATAATGGGTATGGGCGGAATGTTAGATCTATCAAGGTTTAAAGATCACATCAGGACAGTTACTGGAATCTCTAGAGATTCAATTCAAGCAATGGTAATAAGCGAACACGGAGAAAACATGTTGCCACTTGTTAGATTCTCAAGCATAGGTGGGATACCATTATCTCATTTCATAACAGCAGAACAATCAGAAAATCTTATCAACAAGACAAAAAAAATAGCAGCTGAAGTAATTTCATTGAAGGGTGCGACAGTCTATGCTCCAGGAAATGCAGTTTCAACCATGGTTGAGAGTATCTTAAAAAACAAAAGAACAATACTTCCAGTATCCGCATTACTTGAAGGAGAATATGGTTATAACGACGTATGTATTGGAGTGCCATGTGTCCTTGGAAGTGAAGGAATAGAAAGAATAATTGAGATAAAATTAAATGAAGATGAAATGAAAGTCCTTGACCTAGGAGTTCAGAGTGTGAGGGAGGCAATAAAGACTCTTTCAATATGACCAATATCTATAATTCAAAATTGAAATCTCAAAGAAATGGAAATTAGAAAAATTTTAGACAAACTAGCAAGGGGCGAAATGACTGTTGCTGCGGCAGAACAAGAATTAAGAATTTATTCAATTGAATATGTAGAAAAAAATTTAGCAAAAATTGATCCCCTGCGTGAGTTAAGAAGTGGAATACCCGAGGTAATTTTTGCTCAAGGAAAAGAGTTTAAGGATCTCTTAAAAATTATTCTGGCAACAGTTTCCAAGAAAAAATTTGCTGTCATAAGTAAAGTTAGTACTGAGTATAAGGAAAGATTGTGTACAGAGTTTGAAAAGAGCAATTTGAAGATTTCCAAGGGAATCAATACAATATTGGTTTCTACAAAGTTCCACAGGTTTCCTAAAAGGAATGGAAAAATAGGTATACTTTGCGCCGGAACTTCGGATATTAAAATAGCTGAAGAGGCGAAAATCATGGCGGAGGTAATGGGTTGTCAGACTGTGATAGAATATGATGTAGGGATTTCAGGAATTCATAGGACTCTGAAAGCCATCGCGAATATGATAGATGCAAAAGTTCACATAATAATCGTAGTAGCTGGGATGGAAGGTGCGTTGGGCTCTTTTGTTTCTTCAGTTACCGACATACCAGTTGTAGGAGTTCCAACTTCAATCGGATACGGATTTGCTTCAAATGGGATTGCTGCCTTAGCTTCGATGCTCCAAACTTGTACTATGGGAATGACAGTGGTAAATATTGATAATGGGATAGGCGCAGGGGCCTTTGCGGCAATGGTAGCAAACAAGATGTCAGCAGAACAGAAGAAGAAAGCGATATAATGATTTATAAGTAATTCATATTCTTGTCAAATTTATAAATAGGATAGGTTGGTGAATTTTCAATTTATGGTTTATACTTCCACATTCAGAAGGATAAGAGAAGGAAAAACAAACTACAGAAAGCGCGAAAAATTATTAATTGGTAAAAAGGATTTTGTGACTGTGAATGTTAGTGATGAAAACGTTTCGGCGCAATTAATAAGACCGGATCTCCTTGGGGACAAAGTTATGGCTTCTGTACATAGTAACGAATTATTATCTTATGGCTGGAAGGGATCACGCAAAAATATACCATCGTGTTATTTAGTTGGTCTCTTATTAGGTAAAAAATGCATACAGAAAAAGATTACTCGAGCCATATTGTATATAGGCAAAAGACATTTTACGACGAAAATTGCAGCATGTTTAAAGGGTCTCTCTGAAGCAGGACTGGAAATGCCGTTTTCAGAAAATATTATTCCTTCGGAACAAAGGATTCAAGGCAATCACATAGCAGAATATGCAAAGAAACTAAAAGCAAATGATGAGCTTTACAAATCAAGATTTTCTTCAAACTTAGGTTTAGGACTGGAACCAGAAAAATATCCCAGTCATTTTTCAGAAGTACAACACAGAATTGTGAACGAAAAAAGTGAAAAAGAATCGCATAAACGGACCAAAGTTGTCTCTAAATCTAAATCGCCCAAAAAGAAAGGAGATTCAAAATGAGC
>VBPR01000039.1 GCA_005877345.1 Nitrososphaerota archaeon | reverse complement strand
TACCCTTGCCCTTCTTGTTGAATCTCCCTTCATAATCAGGGAGTATTGCCTTCTTGAACTCTGCCTGTTGCTTTTCAAATCCTGGTATGAAGTCAAAAAACTCTTGGTGGATCTTGTGTTTTAATCCTCTAACCTGTGGTTGCGTAGTAGTAGTCATAATATATTTTGATGAACACAAGTGAATTAAAAGTTTAGTCCTGATCCCAGTAGCTAGCTCCCTCTCCCTTTGGCACCCTGTTTCTAGGACAGCTGTATAGCTGATCTATTATATCAGGGTCTGTCTCCTCCGTTCCAAATGAGGTCAGAGGGTTAGCGGTAGCATCAGAACCAGCTACTTCTAAAGAGAATGTTTTTCCCTCCTTTTCTGCAAGATTTTTTCTTGCTGAATCGTCAATATTATCATCCTTTTTCTTATTCTTATTTTTCAAATAGGACCTTAAATCATCAAGTTTGGTCATTTCTTATTCTCTTCCAGTCTTATTTTTATTAACATCCAAGAAGTTATAGCTAGACCTAAGAGCATATACTTGGTTGCACCGTGAGTATAACCCCAAAAAGCAGCAACATAGCTTATTAGTATCCAGCTTATGATAATAATGATTACACATTTCTTTGTGTTGTAGTCTTCAAATACTTGGCTCATTTAATTTTTAATCAATCTCCTTCTCCTTTTTCACCATTTTAACACCTTTTTACATATAATTACCTCCAATTTAACTACCTGTCGCTATAGCATTACTCAATTGAATTGAATCAGTCTATTTTTATTTTTGATATCAAAATCGGGAGATATAGAAGAGATATAGTAAAATAAAAAAAGAGAGGGCAAGTGTGCAGTTAAGTCAGTTAAGTCCTTGCAATTAAGAGTTGTTGTTTAGGAACCGTTTTTCTGTTTGAAACAGCCACTTTTTGCATCACCGTCTGCTGAGTGGACCATACTGCACTCTCCATGGTTATCGTAGCATAGTTGACCATTTGGGCTATTCGGGGTTGAATAACACCACAAGAACACGAGGCTTGATTTTGCCGCTTCAACGTGTTGTGCGCCATACGAATCCGCTATTGTTGATCCAAGCATTGCAATTGACAATGCTATTATTATCCGGAGAGTTACGCTCTTGTTCATTAACGTTTTCTAGTAGATATAATAATTAAGGTTTCAGGGAAAAATCATATATTAAAAAATTCGGAATTTTGATACTACTACTTGGTTCCCTAAATGTTCTCTGATTAGGATTTACGAGTCTGTTTTTGAGCCCCCTTCTTGACTAAATTGATCCCTTTTAGCGCTAATCTGAAAGCATCCAATACGTTGTGGTAACTTGTTTGCTCTTTATCTAGTTTGCCCAGGTCGTCAGATATTGCGGTCCTCAATGAGGTTATAAGCTTCTCAAATTTTGGGTTAATTGCTATTAAGGGAGTTTCAAATTCTAGCAGCTCTTTAGTATGCATTATCATGTTTTTGCCTTCTGTTGAGAAAGGGACTGGCACAACCGTCATATAACGAGCTAAATCTAAATTGTTCTTCTTGCAATACAGAATTTTCTCCTGAATAAAGTCCATCTGCTAGTTTCACCAACTTGTCTCTTTAACGTCGTTATAAATTCAGCATTAGCAGCATCCACGTAGATTTTACTTCTGTCTAGGACTTCTTGGTCAAGCTTCCATTTGTTGAGCCTTGTATTATATCCATTAACTTGGTTGTAATGTCTTCATATCTAGGACGTTCAAATTCATCTGCTAATAGAACTTGTATCTGCCCGTCAGCAACTTGCAACAAACACACGCCAAAAGCTGAAGAGCCCCATCCTGGATCCAGTTCTAATATCTTTTCGGCATCAACAACAACGCGATTAGGATCATAGCTCTTCCCCAAAAGAACAGCTCTATCAATATCTTTTACGTGGAATGTGTTGCCCAGAATTCCAAGATACTGCAAATTGTATTCAGATTCAAAGGAGGGGATTGAATCTGGATTTTGCAGCTTGTGTAATCTTGGTTTGTGTCCATGCTTACAGAAGGAGAGAATGACGCTCAAAACCACGCTTAAAATGGGTGAAATCTTGAGCCAACACTCTCCTACAAAGTGTAAAAAGTGTCAAAAGTGTATACATGGCAAGCAATGAGTATAAAATCGAAGGTTGGTAAACTAATTTCTACTTTCTTTTGTAGACGTTGATTTGGATCTATTGTCAAGTTGTCAAGTGCCTTCTCATATTCTTGATATAGTTTTTGCTCAGAAGGTTTGACATAAGAGTTATCATTTGCCTTGAGACTATGTCCTTCTAGTAACCATCTTAATTCTGTTTTAGCATCGGCATCTACCATCTGTGTGGTGAAGAACTTCCTATACCCATGGCACACGGCCACGTCCTTCTTGTCAACGCCTGCCCTTGCAGCTAAATCGTATAGCTTGTATTGTATCGTGTGCCTTTTAATGGGTCTTGGCTTGCCTGGACATCTGACGTCAAACTGTTCTCTTATCAAAAACGATTCATCGTTTAATTTCTCACCGTAACGGGCACGCATGTCCAGATAATTATCAACTGCTTTTGCACACTCCGGTGTTATGAAAGTGAAATATTCATCATTTGTGTTCTCATAAACTGTTAATGTTTTATCCTGCAGATGTTTCATGCGCAATGTTGGAATGGCCCCTATTCTTATGCCAGAAGACGCCATCAACAATATGACAACCTTCATTCGCTCGTCGGCTATACTCAAAAACTTGGAAATCTCTTCTCGAGTGTATGGCCTGTCCTTCCTTTTCTTCTTCTGAGCGGGCATAAACCTGTCAATCTTTTTCACATTAAGGACAACATCGTTGACGCTATAGAAGAGTTTGACAGGAGACAAGTAATTGCTGATGGCTCCATGCGACTTTCCTTGATTTCTCAGGTGCACAACAAATTCTATTATCTTGTTTTCAATTTCCTTGTCGTTACGGCCGTTTGGATACAGATCACCTTTAAAGTCCATAAACTTTTGAAGTAATAAGGCGTAGTGGTCTCTGGTCTCCTTTGATTTTATGGAGGATAGGAAAAGCTCTTCCTGATTCAAACTAAAGTCAAATTCAAATTATTTTGCAATTATAGAAAGGTAGTATATACTGCATGAAAATCTCAAATCGTTGAAAATTACCTAGGTGGCTAATAAGAGATAGTTCGGCCAACTAAAATAATGTGATATACTTATCGTTACAGATTTAGTTGGATTTTACTCTCTTCATTAGGATTAAGGTAAAAAAAGTTCATAACAAAAAAGATAGGCAAGAGATGAGAACTATTGATTCATCTAATAAACTTTTTACTATTAGGCTATTTTCTTGATAATATTAGAGAATTGAGGTCGTTCTAAACCAAAGCTAAATAATATTTGTACCAATTATGATATTAGAAAATAAAATTTGAAAATTATTGAGTTTGGATTTGATTCTGAGTTTGATTTTGAGCTTTTGGTATAGGTAGCTGGAAGAATGGAAAACCACTACTTCCGAGTGCATACGGCATTTGTCCGTTCCATTTTGATATGGCTTGCCACTGGAGGTATTGTGGACTTTCTCTTAATTGTTGCGTGATAATCTTAATTGCTTGTGATTCACCGCCTGCTCTAGCAGCATTTGCTCTCGCTTGTCCTTCAGCTTGGGCAACGGTTTGGTTTGCAACTACCCCAATAGACCTTAGATTATTTAGTTCAGTAAGGTATTTTTGAAAAGCTACTACTTTTTGTTCTATTTGTGTAGCGAATGCCTCTGAAAATTTAAAATCAGTGATAAAAACATTTTGTGTTTGAATATCATTTGCAGCAAGCGTATTCCTTATCGCATTAGCAATGACACTTTTTGCAGTTTCTCTTTTTGTGATTAATTCCTCTGCATTAAATTTGGCTACACTGGCTTTCACCGATTCTTGTATAGTCGGAGATATAACACGGTCTGCATAGTTAACACCCAATACTTGGTATATCTTATTGGTTTCTTGTGGATCAATTCTATAGTTTAATGCAATAACAGTCTGTACTTCTTGTAAATCGTTTGATGCAGCAGTTGCTTCTGCTTGGAATTTTTGTGTTCTTACCTCCATTTGAACGACTTGTTCTAGAAAAGGAGCAATGAAATGTACACCTTCTCCTAATACCCTATTTTCAACTGCTCCAAGGTAAAGCACTACACCCCTATGACCTGCTTCAACAATTACTATTGATTCAGACAGTATAACTATAATTACAATTATTGTAACAACTGCCGCAGCAATTTTTATTTTATTAGTACCCG
>VBPR01000131.1 GCA_005877345.1 Nitrososphaerota archaeon | reverse complement strand
CCACATCTCTGTAAGCTCCTTGATGCATCTGTCATAGTTCCAAGACTTCGGCATCACTTCAGCTAAAGCAGAGAGAGTAGAAGGATACACTGAAATTGTAGTGTACCTCTCTCCATTCTTCTCTGTCTCTGTCATTACAGTCATTTTAATTATGATAATAATTGTAATTATTAAAACTTTCTATGAGAGGATTCATTCTCCACTTCTACACTCCTTAGGGTTGAAAAATGCTTGGACAACCAAGCCTTCAACACAGCAACAGAAGATACAGCTTTCTTACGGCTTTCATTGCTTCATTTTGGCTCAACTACCACCAAAGGAGAGTGAAGCTACACAACAGTCAACCACTGATTAGACTACCACTAAGCAACTTCTCCAATGCTTCAGGAGCAGCAGTATATGTCAACATTGCAGTAGAAGTTCTCATTGCAGCTATCCTTGCAATGATCACCACCCTCATAGGCGTTCAACTAATCGGGCCTGTCGCTACAGCAGTAGGTGGAGCACTCAAGAACGGTAACTTGACAGGAGCAGCTAACTCAGTAACAGCACAGTTGACACTACTGTTTGTAGTGGTAATTGTGTTAGTCCCCATTGTCTTCATTGCTGTGTTTGGCAAGATAGTAAGCTCGGAAGCAAGTTAGACAATGATGAACCTAAAGCGAATTGTCTATCCCCTCTTTTTTGTTGTCTTAGCATTAGCTGTGATTCTTCCTGTTCATGCAGCAACTCCACAATATGACAGAAGCACAAAGGTTGACTTGTGTGTTGTTGCTTCTTGTACTTCTTCAGCTATAGGAGTATCAACTGGTGATACTATCATGATTCATGGAACTTGCTGGAATACTGGTTTTCTGAACACTCCAACAGATTCACTCGGAAACAGTTACACTCGAATCCTAACAACAAATGACATCAACGGAGTTGGAGAAGATTCAATATGGTCTGCAACATCAATAAGTGGAAATTCAATTCAAGTAACTATAGCAAGAGTCTCAGGATGCAACAGTTATTCTTTCTCAATTGACATCTACAGTTTTGTAGCAGGCTTTGGAGCAACAGGAAGAAATGTTGCTGGTTCTGTAACGAGTGACACTTTGACCATATCAATCTCTCTATTCAGTATAATCTATGAAACTTACTGGAGTGGAAATGCTGCTTCTTCATGTCCAACAATAACACCTACAAGTGGACAATCAGTAAGAGATGCCTTTACTTGTTTCACATCAGGGTCAATAGCAATATCAGCTTCCACAATGGACAGATTCTATTCTACAACTGGGTCAACTCCATCTTCTGCATCAAACTCTCCAACAGGACAATTATCTCATATGATCATAGAGCTTCTCAATGCAGGTGGTTCTCCCTCTAACCTTGGAACATTGACAGCCTGTTATGGCAACTGTGGAACACCTGCTGTAACACTTGTCAATACTAACTCTACACACTCAATCAACTTCAACAATTCAATCACACTCTTCTACGAGTTTCAGTCAAACCTCAACGGATTCATTCTCAATGAGACAGTTAATGTTGCAAAGACCTATCTCAATGGTCAGCAAGTAGGACTTGGAATCTACACAGCAAATTGCAATGCTGGAGTCACACCATTTACTTCTGCTTGTGTAGGACAACAGAGGGCTAACACCATAAGTAATCCAAACATTGCAAAAGGAAAGTTCAGTCTTATTCCTTCACCTATTCCAGTAACAAGTGGTACATGGGTTGGAATAGCAGTAACAGCAATCAACTCAGGTCTTGACTTGAATGATACTAATACTTCTGTTGCTCTATTTCAACAGTCTCCTGGAACCATTCCACCTTTACTTAACAATGGAGCTTCCTTCAACTGTGCTTGCAAGATGGGAATGTGGGCTTACATCACTGGGAACACTGTAGGCATACCACCACCACCTATTAGTGCACAAGGATGTGGAGCAGATGTAGTATGCTTCATGACAGCATCAGCCTGTGGACTTACTCCATCCAACTGTTTGATTGGAGCATTAGCCTTCGGCTTGATCTACTCTTTTGTATCTATCATTCTTCTCGAAGCAGTATCAGCAAAGATAGGAAGCAACATGACTATTCCAGGTGGAATCTACGTTCTCACATTCATGGGATGGATGACATTCTGGAGTCTCATAGTAGGAGCAATATGGTTTGTCATCCTTGAAATCTTAGCAGTAGTAGTAATCTTCAGCGCATTCTTCGGGAGCTTAGCAAGTGGTCAATTCCGTCATAGTGGCAAAGGGGGAAGAGATGCTTGAGTAGCATCCTCTTCTTCATACTTACAATGTTTCTTGTTCTCTCTTCTGGAGTCCTAATTCAGTTTGGCACTTCTGTTCCCTCAATAGCCAATCAACTACAAGGCCCAATCAACTGTGACATCAACAATATTCCTACTGCAACCTGTCAGTTTGCACAGTATAATCCACCTACTCCAACAAACGTTACACAAGTTCTTTCTCAAACTCCTTGGTGGAAGTGTATCCTCAGTGTCCCATGTGTAGTTGCTTCTGTCACTGGTTCAGTAGGTGGACAATCTGCTGCTCAATCAATATGGAATGGAATGTCAGAGATAGCTTATGCTCTCGGATACTATGCTACATTTGCATATGTATTCTTCAACAAGCTTGTTCAAGCAATATTCCTTATCTTTGGAATCACTCAGATAATGTCAACTGACTATGGGATACCATTTCTTCAATACTTCTGGTTGAGCTTCTTCATCTTCTACATCATGTATGGCATCTCAATGCTGAAGCCTGGCGGGAGTGGAATGAGTTGAATGTCAGAATGCACATTCTACCACAACACTGGAATAGAGACTCCAGGATGTCCACCACCACATGGATTCATCATCCCTTCTCTACTCGATTACTATGTCTACTTCTTCCCAATGTTTTTCAGCTTACTTCTACTGATGGTAATCCTTATCCGGTATCAGCAGATCAAGAACGAGTACATCAGGAGATTGATAGTTGAGCAACCAACCTGATTTCAAAGACCCATTCACAGACATTCCCACTGATGGCCCACCAATGTGGGAAGCTGGCAATGAAGGAAAGACTCCTTCCGATATTCTCTCTCTACTACTTGGTGGAGACTACAAAGATATTATTGCTGTAGTCATGAGAACCAATTTCACAGCAGAAGAATGTATGGTGATTGTCAGAACACTTAACAGAGCAAAGTTTGGTCTACATCTTATAATCAAAGATTCATCAGACAAGAAATGGGCTATGCCCTGGTTGAGAGATGCAGTAGTCCACCTTGCAATGACTCGTATGTCAACTAACTTTCATAGCATTGATTCAGTAGTTGATGCTCTAAAGACAATGAGACCTAAGACTGAACAAACAATACAGATGAAAAGCCTATGACAGATTCTTCTCTAATCTTCATCATCATTGGATTCCAGCTATTTGTCCTTGCAATGACATTTCCAATGATTCTCTTCATCAAGCTTGGTGGATGGCCTGAAGGATTCTTCAGAATCTTCAGAGTCAAATACTTTAGCCCAATCTTCATTGATTCTGAGAATACTCCAAGACGCTTTCCTCTTCGAAGCTCCATCATCAAGACTGGAGACCCTAATCTTCCACCATACTTTGAATACAAAGGATTCAGCAATGGAGTAGGAAGATACTACTTAGACAAGAATAACCAAACAAAGCATAATGGTAGAATGTCACAATACTACTATCCTGACAATCCCTTCCCCATTCCTCTTCTTACAATGGCCCAGAATCCCATGATCAGTGCAGAGTCTCTTGAGAAAATGTATCATGATGAATCAATACTCGACTTTCTCAAAGTTGGTAAGGAGAAGAAGACCGCTAAAGGTAGAGGATGGCTACTCTATGCTGTCATGGGACTTGTGATGATTGCTGTAGTAATCATAACATTGAGGTTCATCTAAATTGGCTCGTAAGACTTATCCCAAGAAGCAGCGTAAAGTGAATAGAGGAAAAGCAAGGAATGGTCAAATATGACTGATTTAGTTACTGCTCCACAGTTAGTAGAGAACCTTCAAGACTTGAAGGTGAGAGACCCTAAAGCCTACAGAAGACTTGACAGAGAGCTTGAAATCCTCAAGATAAAGTCTGACATTGCTGTAGCTCGGGCTCCTGCATTCCAACGCATGGAGAGACTCAGATGACAACCAAAGAAGCTCAACACTTTGTAAGTAACAAGATTCGTAAGCTTCGAAGTGAAGGCTATCCTCAAAGACAGGCTGTTGCTATTGCCTTAGAAATCGCAAGAGATAGAGGATACAAGGTTCCTGCTGTCAACAGAATGGAGAGAACCTAATGTTCAAAGGTACAAAGAAAGGCTTTCACTGTATGGATTGTGGTAGGTCTCTTCCTGATAGAGAAATCATCTGTAAGAGTTGTCTCAAAGAA
>VBPR01000204.1 GCA_005877345.1 Nitrososphaerota archaeon | reverse complement strand
GAGGGTTCAAGAATTGAAGTTGATGCTCTAAAAGAGGATCCACTAGACTTTGCTCTATGGAAATTTTCTTTTGATAGTCCATCTTGGGAAAGCCCTTGGGGAACAGGAAGACCAGGTTGGCATATCGAGTGTTCTGTCATGGTATCAAAGTTCCTTGGTAATGAAATAGAGATTCATGGGGGAGGTACTGATCTCATATTTCCACATCACGAAAATGAAATCGCTCAATCTGAAACGTTTAACGAAAAGAAACTTGCAAAAGTTTGGATGCATGTAGGTATGATAACAATCGATTCAGAGAAGATGTCAAAGTCCCTCAGAAATATGATTCTCCTTAAGAATGCTCTTAAAAAATGGGGAGCTAATGTACTTAGATTGTACCTAATATCCTCCCAATATTCAAAACCGATGGACTACAATGATGAAATTTTGCATGAATCATTGCAAAAATGGAGACAGATCGAGCATTGTATTTACGAACTTAGAACAATAAAAAATGTATCTACAGATATCGATGAATTTGAAAGAAAATGCTATAACTATTTCAATGACTTTATGTCATATTTAGATAGCAATCTCAATACTTCATCAGCAATATCAGCGTTTATGAAACTAGTATCGTATGTAAACAATTTAAGCTCGTCTGAAAAATTAACAACCGCAATGTCTGATATAGCACTACCTATTGTAAATACCATAATGAATATCATGGGTGTTAAGATAGCAGAGATTGATATTGATACTAAAAAAGAAATCGAAAAGATGATTGACCAGAGAAACGAGCTTAGGGCTCAGAAAATGTTTAAAGATGCAGATAATCTGAGAAACAAAATTTTTGAGTTATATGATGTCGAGCTTACAGATCATAGCATGTATACTTCATGGAAAAAAAAGGAAATTATTGATTTTGATAGACAGTAATTGAATTCCAAATGACGAATATTCAAATCTCTTGAGGATTTATAATGCATTGCTTTTTTTCAAAAGGTTGTTATTTTATGGTTTGAAAAACTATTTATTATTAAATGCATCGGATAAACTATAAATGAATTCCAAAAAGGCGCTCTTTGGAATCATAATATCGGCTGCGGTAGTGGTATCAATAGTTTTGGCAATATTTTTTAATCCTTTTAAAAGTAATATACAAGTTTTCAGTGAATCACTCAGCGCCTGGGTATCAAAGTCGCAAGAACTGACAAGAAAATATCAGGAAGAAGTTGGAAAATGGAATATGAAAAAGCACGACAATTTGACAATGGTAACTATTACTGATAGATATTTGCCTCAATTTGAAGAGCTTGAAAATGAAGCAAAAAATCTTACTGTTCCAAATGGACATGAAAATATCAAGAATTCATTTATTAGATCATTGGAATCAGAGGCAGCTAGTTATGAACATTTCAAGAATTATCTGATTACGGGAAAAGAACTGAAGATCAACTCTCGAATGATAATTTGTCACTTGCCTACCAATACGAAAAAGTTTATGCAGATTTTCTGTTAAAGAATCATTAATCTGCATAGAGGAATTGGTTTGAAAGAAAAATATATTCCCTCAATGTACCAATATTTTTGAGATGTTTATTGTGATAAGATATTTTAGAGATTTTCTTTCATATTCCTCGAATCTATTCATCCCAAAAATGGTATTGCTTTTTTCTGGGATATTGATCTTACTTACAAGTAGTCAGGCCTACTCACTGGAGAATTTCAAGGTATTACAAACAAATACCATAACCGATCAAAGTGGATTTATCCACTTATTTGGTGAGATAAGAAATATTTCAAATGAATCCCAGTACGATGTTGCAATACATGCTATTTTTATTGACAAAAACGGACAAAACATAGGCAATGCAAGTGGACTAGCCTCAGTACGCTCATTAAATACCGGCCAGATTTCGCCCTTTGAAATAATATTTCTGGATAAGGATAAATCTAAACAATTTTCTGACTATGCTCTAAATTTTACTAGTAAAGTTGGAAATCAGAAGCCAGATAGCATTGTTGTAACATCTTCAAAATCCAAACCCGATATATTTGGATATTATTATGTTAGTGGAAGAGTTTCAAATGTGGGTAACGAAACTGCAACTAATGTTCTTGCAATTGCATCTTTTTATGACAACAATGGTAAAATAATTGGTCTATCGAGTGCAATTGCTGAACCCAACAATATGACTTCGCATACTGAAGCAAGTTTTACAATAGTTATGGATGATAAGATTCAATCTTCTAAAATCAAAAATTATTCTTTGACAATAGATTCGGATCAATATGTAACAAAACAGTCATGATTCTCTTACTGCGGATGGTAAGAATGTTAAGAAGCGATTTAATTTGGTAGGAAGATATATTATGCCATTGTAGATTGTACTACTTATGGACTTATTTCATCCATCAATCTTCCTTGCCATATTTCCATATTTGTTTATCGGTAGCTTTCCAGTGTTTGGCTTGATATTGGTTACAAAATGGATAGCAAATGACACGAAGAAGAAACGTAGAATGATTTGAAAATTTATGAATTGAATTGAAATTCATTTGTTTGTTAGCTAAGGAATAGCATTAAAGTATAATTACGTGAGTGCTTGAAAATATATATCAGGCACTGGAATATCATATCCATAATGAATGAAACTCAAAAAAAGTGCGCCTTATGTGAGGATATACTACCAAGCGGATGCGCAATAAATATTTGTGAAAATTGTTTAAAGAATGCAGATTGCTGCGTTGGCTTGGAAAAATTGAGAGATTAGGTCTGATTATTATTCTGCCATTTTTAAGGTATCACTTATGGTTATAATTCCTGTAATCTCTCCTTTGCGACTTACGAGTACACACTTCGCAAATCTTACAAGTGGAATTAGTGCTTTAGCGGGTGTTGATATATCAACTATTGGTGGAGGGGGTTCCATTATCTGCAAAATGGGTACCTGATGGATGTTTTTCTTATCGTCACTTTCAAGTACCTTTCTAGCCAGGACATCTTCGCTTACGAGGCCAACAATTTTAGAATCTTCTCTAACTGGGATTTGGCTAATTGAATTTTTCATCATCTTTTCTATCGCTACTTCCAATTTCTCATCTTTCTGCACTGAAATCACCTCATGACTACATATGTCTCCGGCCTTCAATGAGGTTTTTCCTTCTTGAGAACTAAGTACCTCGAATATTTTTTTAGCCGTATCGTAACTGGGCTTGCATCGTCCTGATTCAATTTGATTTATCATAGACGTGCTAATTCCAGACAGAGATGCCAGTTCACGTTGAGTCAACCCCAGTTTCATCCTTCCTTGCTTTATGTAATCAATTCTAGGAAGCATCTGCTGATTACCTATTCTGAACTCGTATTTTTATAGTAATGGGATAGGACATAATTTAGACGACAAAATGCGCAAAACGATAGCCTTAACCTTATATTATATTGACTTAAAGATGTCATACTGTTAGAAATGAGTCTAGACACCCACAAAAAAACGTGGGATTCTGTGAAGAGATACAAACTAACCAAGATGTTAAATCAACTATCAAACATTGCTGGTCACGGCACCGAATTGGTTACAGTATATGTTCCTCCAAGAAGACCAATTTTTGAAGTAATAGGCCAACTCAGAAATGAATCTGGCACTGCATCTAATATAAAATCTGATTTAACAAGAACTCATGTACAGGATGCATTGAGTAAGACAGTGGAGCATCTTAAATTGTTTAAGGAAACGCCAGATAATGGACTTGCTATCTTTTGTGGAGCCATCCCTAATAGTAAGGGAATAGGAAATGAGAAGATAGAGCTTTATTCAGTTCTACCACCAAAACCAATTCAGATTAATCTTTACAGATGCGACGACCATTTTTGGACAGATCATATCAAAGATATGCTCAAGGATGAGAAAGTGATAGGCCTGCTTGCCATAGACAGCCAGGAAGCAGGTCTAGGGATACTCACGGGAGATAGGTGGGAAGTGATAGATACATTAACTTCGGGAGTTGCTGGAAAGCATCGACAAGGAGGACAGTCTGCAAGAAGATTTGAAAGACTGCAGATCATGCACAAAAAATCTTTATCAATGAACACAAAATTAACGGTTTAATTGTAGGCGGACCAGGTCCAACAAAGGAAAACTTTTTGAGAGAGGAATATCTTGATTATAGACTGCAAAGTAGCGTACTTGCGACACTTGATAGCTCATATTCTGGGGGCGAAGGAGTTCGGGAAATTTTGGAAAAGGTAAACGAGCAGGGAATAATAACAGAGTACAGATTATTAGACGAAAAAAAACTTATCAAGAAATTTATGAGTCAAGTTTATTCCGATCAAGGATTAGCCGTATATGGAATTCATGATGTTCTAAAAATGTTGAAAAGTGGAATTGTGGACACATTGATTATTACGGACGAAATAGCATACATGCATTTGGAGATTAAATGCAATAAATGTGGAAACACTCAGGAAAAGTTTGTTGAAAGAATCAATTTGATCAATGTAAAGAAAGAAGAGTTTTCAAAATCCTGTTCCAAATGCGGAAGTGACGATATTGAAATTAGAGAAAAAGATATTGTCGATCTCCTTGAAGAATTATCTGCTAGTAGTGGTACCAAGATGGAAGTAATTTCATCAAAAACAGAAGAAGGTGCTCAACTCATGAGTTTAGGAAATATTGGCGCACTTTTACGTTTCAAGCCTTCACATTAACTCATACACGTATACTAATTTATTTTTATGCCGTTTACTGTCAGAGATGATTTTATTTTTTGGGCAATCTTGTCTAGTTCTTCATCTGAAATGAGATTTCTTGACGGCCACCTTCCATTTGGTGAGTCATAGTTGTATCTTGGTATAATATGGACATGAACATGCGGTACTATTTGATTTGCCGCCCTTCCGTTATTTTGGCCGATATTTAGTCCCTTTGCGTCTAATGCCTTTACAATTCCCTTTGCTAGGAATGAAACAGTTAAGAATAGTTTTCCAATTTCTGCGTCATCCATTGTAAAAATATCTTCATGATGTTTCTTTGGAAGTACTAAAGTATGTCCAGTATTAATTGGATACCTGTCCATAAATGCAACAAAAAGTGAATCTTCGTATATCCTGACAGCTTTTAGTTCATCATTAATAATAGAGCAGAATATGCATTTAGTGTTAGATTTCAATAAATAAACTCAATGCCTCTTGCTGATTTATGTTTTTGTTATGTTCTTTGTTTACGAGACTTTTAAATAGGTCAAATTTTTTTCTAACTGTAAATGACTGAAACGATCGAAGTATATGAGTTCAATATGAAATTCACATTCACTTGTCCAAAATGTGATTATAAAAATGAAGATATCTCCTCTGTAGATATCGCAAATGGCAATGCCGAGTGCGGAATGTGTGAAACTCTATTTAAAATAGAGGGTATTGATAGCATTAAGATTTTTGCACTTTTAGAATAATCTCTTGTTTCATACGATCCTTAAATTAGTACTAATGTTATATTAAAATACGCTTTAATCTCTAAATCACTGATGGAACTTATTAGTAGATCTGTAGTTAATGGTCCGTCAAGGGCTCCCCACAGAGCAATGTATAAAGCAATGGGTCTAAATGACGACGATTTATCGAAGCCTATTGTGGGAGTTTCCTCTACCTGTAACGAGGCTACACCTTGTAATATCCATTTAGGAGATTTGGCACAGCATTCAAAAGCAGGAGTAAAGGATTCTGGATGTACTCCAAGAGAGTTTACTGCAGTTTCTGTTTCAGATGGTATAGCAATGGGCCATGAGGGTATGAAGGTGTCTCTTGTTAGTCGTGAAATTATTGCAGATTCAATTGAGATAATGATGCGAGCTCATAGATATGATGCACTTGTTGGGATTTCAGGATGTGATAAGAGTTTACCAGGTACGATTATGGCGATGGCAAGACTGAATTTGCCTTCAATATTTGTCTATGGAGGAACTATATTGCCTGGTATATGGAATGGGAAACAGGTTACCATACAAGATGTGTATGAAGCAGTTGGATCGTTCGAAGCGGGCAAGATAAAGTTTGAAGACCTAAAAAACTTGGAGAATGTTGCATGTCCTTCGGCCGGTTCATGCGGAGGCATGTACACTGCAAATACAATGGCTTGTATCAGCGAAGCCCTGGGCATTGCATTGCCAGGGAGTGCTTCTCCTCCTGCCTTAAGTGAAAAAAGAAACTAAATATGCTATCAAACAGGAAAGCAAATCTTCCAGCTATTAGAAAATAATCTAAGACCAAAAGATATTCTTACATTTGAAGCATTTGAAAATGCAATAGCCATTGCAAATGCAATAGGAGGTTCAACCAATGCAATCCTCCATTTGCTTGCAATATCAAAAGAAATTGGGGTAAAAGTGGATTTAAAGGATTTTGAGCGAATTAGGGAAGCGACACCTCATTTAGCTGATACTAGACCGGGGGGCATGTATGTTATGGTTGATTTAGACAAAGTAGGTGGAGTACCTATCATCTTGAAAAGTTTACTAAAAAAAGGATTAATAAATCCTGATCCCTTGACTGTCACAGGCAAAACCATGAAACAAAACCTAGAAAATGTATCATTAACTAATTCTGAACCTGTGGTATACTCTTGTGAAAAACCGCTTCATCATGAGGGTACTCTGAAAATTCTAAAAGGTACTCTTGCCCCTGAAGGTGCAGTGATAAAAGTTGCAGGCCTGCACAGGACAAAATTTGAAGGAAATGCAAAAGTGTTTAATTCTGAAGAAGATGCTTTTGAGGCAATATCAAAGCAGAGAATACAGAAAGGCGATGTTATCGTTATTAGATATGAAGGTCCCAAGGGAGGGCCAGGAATGAGAGAAATGCTCGCTGTAACGGCTGCGTTAGTTGGACAAGGTCTTGGGACGGAAGTCGCTATGGTCACAGATGGAAGATTTTCTGGGGCAACGAGAGGATTTATGATTGGTCACGTTTCTCCTGAAGCTATGGTAGGAGGACCGATTTCGTTAGTAAAGAAAGGTGATAAAATTAGTATTGACCTTGACAAAGGAAGGATTAATTTGAATATTGGTCGAATTGAACTCAATAAAAGAAGAAAAACGTGGAAGCCAATAAAGTCAAAATACAAGGACGGAGTTCTGGCAAAATATATGCTTCTGGCGAGATCTGCGTCGGAAGGCGCTGTGACGATACCGCAATTCAAATAGACTAAATTGTCTGATGTTAAAACAGGCAGGATTTAATAAGTCATGATATTTAACCAAATTCCAAATTTCAGAAACTTTTTCCTACTTTCAATAGTTGCCATATCGATAATTTCAATAGTATTTTTTTTGTATAGATACGAATCAATTACGGTTAACTTCTTCCCCCAAAATTCAAATCTGGTCTATCAAGGTACTTTTAATAATGCTACTAGTTTAGTTGAACTTGGAAATACTTCAAAATATCTTGGACTAAGCAATTTGTCAGGAAGCAAATCAGATGTTCCAATTGTAAGTCGTAATAATAACACAAATTCACCTAACGACGACCTTGTTTCCCTCAGTAATCCTGTTGACACCCTGACAAGAATGATAATTAATGTTTTAGAAAATTCATCAATAGTTCATTCAAAAAATGGTAAAGATCTGGGACTCAAAAAATATTATGACTTGGGAGGCTCATGGAATCTTGCAATAAGAGGAGAACAATTTTCAAACTTTACAAGTGTAATACAATTGAATAACACTTTGAACAATATCACCAAAAATTATCGTTTAAATCTTGTTACTTCCAGTACAAATAATATCACTTATCAAGCAACAAATCAGATATTAAAGATAAGAGGAACTGGAGATCTGACACTTGAAGACCAAACAACTAGAGTTCAACTATTGATAATTCTTTATAAGAATCAAAATATCTATGTAGTATTTGCATCCAAGACTAATGAAAATTTTTTTGATAATTTCTTGATACATGGAAGCATTTCGGAAAGAAAGCTTGAATATTAATAATAATGAAGTTAGTCTAATTCTGGATTATTCAGCACCAATCAAGCCGATTAAATCAAATCCTTCAGATATCTTTGAGCTTATTTCTGCTATCGAAATTAAATGACCATCAGGATCCACTATTATCGCATGCTTTCCAAAAGATTCCTCTTTGGGTTCTTTGAAAAATTCTACATTTTTGTCTTTTAGATTCTTGGCTACTGCTTCCAAATTGCTAACCATAAAACCGACTAAGACTCCAGAGTTCTTTGATCTACCCTTACTTTTGGACGGATGCAAAGCAAGTACAGTTCCACTTGAAAAAAATTCAACCCATTCTGGAGAAGTATTTTTCACTGGTAGTTCTAGAACATCGCGATAAAATTTAATAGATTTATTTATATCACTAACCAATAGAATTATTGCACCAAGTCTTCTGAATGACAAAGTACTCCAAATTGATAGATTCCGAATTAATAACTTATCGATTCTGGATTTAAAATCAACTTTTATCGTAGAAAATTATATTAAATTTTAATTCACATTAGTCATGAAAGTGGATTTCAGATGTTAAGCGTAAAAGTAGTTCATAATAAGATAACCTTGGTTGAATCAGAGTTACCATATTTTACTGATGATGAATTATTAGTAAGAATGCATTCATGCGGGATATGTGGTTCGGATTTAGAAAAAGTCTATGGAAATTATGGAATGAAATCTTTACGAGTAGGCCATGAACCTGCGGGTCATGTTATTAAAGTGGGTAAAAATATAAAAAAATTCCATGAGGGAGATAGAGTCTTTGTTCATCATCATGTTAGTTGCTATTCATGTAGATATTGTCTTCAAGGGAACTATACAATGTGTACCAATTATCAAAATAGTAATATTGAACCCTGTGGCCTGTCTGAACAATTTATCGTTCCAAAATGGAATATTGAACATGGCGGTGTATTAAAACTCCCCGAGTCTGTTTCTTATGACGAGGCCGCTCTGATTGAACCATTTGCTTGTTGTATCAGAGGATTGAATAAAATTTCAATAAAACATGGAGATAATGTGGCAATTCTGGGCGCTGGACCAACTGGGGTAATGCATATGTTATTGGCCAAATTCTGGGGGGCAAACAATATTGTGGTTTCTGATATTAACCAGTTCAGGTTAAAATTTGTTGAAAAATATAGTGTGACGACAGTAAATTTGAATCAAGATAATCTGAATGATGTTATTAAGGAAATTACAAAAAATATAGGAACTGATGTAACAATTTTGGCGACTGGAAGCATCAAAGCGTTTGAAAGTGCACTTAAAATAACAAGAAGAGGCGGGAAGATATTGCTTTTTGGGGTCCCATCAGTTGGTTCAAAGTTTGACCTAGATTTAAATTCCATATATTCTAATGAACAGATAATCATTCCGAGCTATGGCGCCTCAGAAATAGAAACCAACCAAGCGTTATCATTAATGTCTGACAAATCAATCGATCTTTTACCTCTCGTGACACACCGTTTTCAGATTAAAGAATCCAGAGATGCTTTCAAATGTGCGCACGAGGCATCAGAAGCTATGAAGGTATTGATAGTAACATCATAAGAATGAAACCAGACTTTCAGAAAGTTACAAGAAATTAACTTCTACCATCCTAGTATATGCTTCAGAATTTCATAATAACAAGAAATTCAAGGAAATGACAAAAGATGATAATCTTCTATTTTTAAATTCATTAAGAAAAAGTGAAGATAAAGATCCGTTGCATGGCTGGGTATCAACATATAACACGTATCTTATAATATTGGGTAGGTTTTTCAAATGGCTTTATCATCCTAATCTATCACGAAGAGAGAGACTCAAACCCTTATGTATGGACTTGGCAAGTTTAAAGAGAAAAGAACAATCGATTTACAAGCCTAGCGATATGTGGACTCAAGAAGATGATCTTTTGTTTCTAAAATATTGTCCTTCTAAGAGGGATAGATGTTATCATGCTATTTCTAGAGATTCATCTTGTAGACCTCACGAACTTTTGAAATTAAAGATTAAAGATGTGGTTTTTAAAATGGCAAGTGATGGACATAGACAATATGCTGAGGTTCTTGTTAATGGTAAGACTGGTCAACGTCATATTCCTTTGATAAATTCAATTCCCTACCTTAAAGATTGGATAGATGATCATCCTCAGTCTGGAAATCCCAATACAATTTTAATTTGTGGATTTAACAAATCATTAGGGAGATCTATAAGGATTCAATCCTTGAATAATGTTTACCAATTTTACAAGAAAAAATACTTTCCCAAACTATTGAAGGATCCTAATGTGTTACCTGAGGATAAAGAAAAGATTAGAGAATTACTAAAAAAACCCTGGAATCCATACATTAGAAGACATAGTGCATTAACTGAAAAATCCAAAATCTTAAAAGAACACACATTAAGGCAACATGCGGGATGGTCACTAACTTCAAACATGCATCAAAAATATATCCATTATTTTGGCAATGAATCAAATGAATCTATATTAGAAGCCTATGGTCTTATCAATAAAGGCAAGCAAGAAATTGACAAGTTAAAGCCTACACAATGCCCCAATTGCAAGGAACTAAACAAAATAGATTCAAAGCTTTGCGTAAAATGTAGGATGGTAATATCTTACGATGGTTATACGGAACTACTCCAAGAAAAAGAAGAGACCTTTACAGAAAAATATGATAAACTGTATGAAAAACTTGATGCAAAGATTGATGCTATTGCTCGTATGTCATTGATAAATAATACCAGAAGAGGCATCGCTGAGGAGGATAGTAGAAGAGGAGGATAGTAGACCTTTGACGGATGAAGAGATAGAGCATGAACTATTTATGAGAAGGGGTCGTGCAAAGGCAAGACACTATCAAGAAAAGAGACTTTTACAAGAAATATTAGATGAGGAAAAAGTAAAAAAGAAAAAACTGAAATAAATTTATCTATATGTTCATTCGTGCCAGACATTCATCACAATATTTTTCGATTTTTATAACTCCAAATATTCTATATTTTACTATTTTTGTGGGAATTTTACCATCAATCATGCATGACAATCATGCATGACCCTGATATTTGACGCTTCTTATTATTTTTCTGATACTGCGATAATTTAGAATTTTCAAATACTGCTTTAAGTTCATCAAGTTTTTCTTGTGGTAAATTCAAGGGTTCTATAGATAACTTCACAAGTTTCATGTCATAACTGTAAACTACCAAATATAGAATCGTGAATTAATTTTAGTGGGTTTTTGTAATAGTATTCTTTCATCGTTTCATTGATTATAGCACTTGCCGAAGAATTTAAATTTGATAATGGTAATGGTTTTTCTTTAATTTTGCCGTCATTCTCATCTAAATAAATGATGGAAGCGGGTTATCTTTTACTAGTTTCTTGATGTATTGATTTCGATACATCAGAATCAACTCTATGTGCTTTTGATTCTGATTGTTGCTTACGTTGATTATTAACTAATTCTTTCAATGTTTCATAAATCATATTATTATTGTCATTCATAATTTATCCCATGTATCCCTTTTTATCTTTATTAGAGTAACGAAATTGTGAAGGGGTCGTTCTTCCTAATGTTTCTAATTCATCAAAACTTGAATTAATAAACTGGTCATGAGTGAAAATATTGCATCTAAACGCTATGCCTTTAGGTGAGTTTGGGAAATGTCCATAGAATAGTATTTCATCTATGATAGTGCCGTTACTATTGTTTATGATATCTTCTATGACCTGTTTTCTGTTCTTATCGGTTAGTTCAATATAATATTGTTCTTCAGCACCGTCAACTTCTCTTTTGGGAATGTGTTCTCCTGTTTGGTAATTAAATTCCATAGTAGTCCTGAATTTCGGTTTTTTATAATAGCCATGAATATGTGAAAGAATGTTTAATTCATTACCTAGCCAATCCTTAGAGTAGTAATCTACTCTATATGTCAAAAACTCTTTCTTTACTGGTTTACCATTTTCATCAAATATATTGACTTGTCTTCTATTCATTGTCCTTATAATAGTCCGTATTGGTGATTTTGCTTTGGCTTTGAATTTAGAAATTAGTTCTATTTCTGATTGAACTTCATGAGGTATATCACAATTCTCTTTGATGTATGCTTCTAATGACTTTTCATTAAAATTAAACTGAATTTCGGTTTTAGTTTTAGGCTTTGTCTGAGCGGTTGATTTTGACAATAAAAAATATAGTATTACTGTTAGTTTTAAGCATTATTCTTTAAGTAATGCTAACATGTATAAATTATCTATCAATGATTAGGCGATCAACTTACGGAATAGTGGATTTCAATGAAGGTGAGGATAATACCGATAACGATGATGAAAAAATCTCATATTGTAAACACTGTCAAGAATTTGGCTTTTTGGTTCCTTTGAAAAATAGAATTTATCCAAATAATGAACCTATTCCCGTAGATCATGACCATTTTAGACAATGCCATGAGTGCGGGGAAATAGTCCCAGTCTTTGAACTTGAAAAAGAAGCAACGATAAAAGATGTCACTGAAACAACTGATAACCTCTTTGATATTGCTAAAAATTCATTTCTAGGAATTGATTCTAGAGCATCGTCTAAGAAAAGGAAGAGATAAAGGGATAGAGAAAGGGAATTATATCATATAAAAGATGATGATCTTAAAAGAGAATTGAGAAAGGGTAACACATTGATATCATATTCCGAACATATACCACAATAATGAAAATTTAGGACTAAAATCATGGATTGACTTGAAAAATCTTATTAGTTATATTATATTCTAAGACGTATTGAAAAAGATTAAGATTTATAGCATTTCCATTTCGATATGTGCAGTTTTTGTAAGTTTCTTAATAAATTCATCTTATGCTCAATCAGTGGACAATTTTAAGACTTATACGAATAAAGAAATAAAGTTTAGCATCCAATATCCATCAAATTGGCAGGTTGAAGAGAAAGAGGAATATCCTAATAGTGTTACTTTTCAGATACCAGACAGAGCCGCTAGTTTTTTCATGGTTTCCGTTGGTGAACCTGAACCACATCTTGATAATGACACAATGACATTAACAAATAATACCCTAGAACAAGAGGTCAAAAAGGGAATAGACACAGACATATCAATTTTTAAATCTAAAGTACTTAAACAAAATAAAGTCATTGTTGGAGGAAATACTGGAATCAAGACCGAACTAATAGACCATTTTTCTGGTTATAAATTCTACATTACTACTATTGCGAACGGAAAAATCTATCAACTATCATACATTGAAAATCCCTTAAAAGTTCCAGAAACGTTACCACTAGCCAATAAAATGGTAGAATCTTTTCAGGTTATAAAATAATAAAGTATAAAGATCTCAAAAGGGAATTGGCAAAAGGTAACACATTGATTAGTTATATTGAATCATAGTGCAATTCAGATTGTCGATTAATTTGTCCCTGTTTGTTATCTCTTTATTCGGAACTTGCCTGTAAGTTGTAAAGATCTATTTGAGAAACAGGAATACTCGCAGATGATGAAGTTAGGTCGAAGGGAGCCTTTTGTTTGGTAACGCTTCGAACTTTATACAAGTTTTAGGGGAACTCTGATGCGCTGTCGTCTTGTCTATTAATAGATGCAATATCTGGTAAGGCTGGCGTTTGTGGAGATGAAGATAGGGATGGAGATGCAGATGAAGGTGCGGATTCAGACGTAGAAGCCGATAAGGGTGACGCTACATCATCATGGGCTGGAAGTTTGGTTATGATATAATTGAGTTCGGCGGAATTTCCTGGCGGTGAATCACAGTACACCCCAAACACTCCTGTATCACCACTTGCCGCAGCACAAAATACTGGATTACCGCTGCGAACCATTACACTTACAAATTCACTACTAGACGATCCTGAAATATCAGAATCTAATATTCCAAATGCTCTCGTACTAGTGTCCGGATTCCATCCATGTGCATGTCCTATAGTGTCATCGTGCAAAGTTTTTCTTATGGTAAAACCTGTTGAGAGGTCCTGACCCGTTATTGAATTATCTGTTATTTTTGAACCTGTTACCGAATTATCTGTTATTTTGGAACCTGTTATCGAATTATCTGTTATTTTGGAACCTGTTATCGAATTTGCTGCTATGTCATTTGTACCAATGTCCTTTATAGAAAAGAAAGACGATGATGTAGGTCCATCTATTTGACCGTTTCCCCTTAATGTACTTATACTGACTTTAAAAGTACCCGGATTGCCTGCAACTATGCTCGCAATTTCAAGTCTGATAGTTGTATCAGCAGACACGCGTACGGGGTTAAATACTGTATATTTCAAGGTTGAACCAGATGAAGATAATGAACCAGAACGAATACCTTCTCTTTCTATCAATTGGGTTGCATGAGTTATATCAAAACTAGGTGGAAAAGTAATCTCAATGGCTCGTATCGTAGCCGTTGTTGCTGTCCTTAAAAATATGTCATAAGTCGTCCTTTGATTAACAATGCCAGTGGTAGGTACTACGGACACGTGGGTTAGTCCTGCAGCCTCAGCAGGTTTGATGATTTGAAAGAAAGAAGATTGAGATGACATGGTAAAGGCAAATACTATTAGGACTAATGCTAACGAAGTCTTGAAAATTCTTTTAGATACTTTTTTCTTTTTTCGACCTATGTCTGCACTTTTGATACTGTTCAATAGGATGCTACTTGAATTCAAATGAAGTGTATATCAGTTGTCAATAAAATTTAAAGTAGAAAGATTGAGTTGAATCTTATTCTAAAAATGAATTGATTATTCTATTTGGTAACCCTTCAAACTTAGTCTTAATGCGTCTAGCAAATCATCATAGGAAGTTTGTTCTTTGTCTAAATTGTATTCTCTAGCGTATGCCGTTCTTAACGACGTTATCAATTTATCAAACTGTTTTGGAATTGCTAGATAATTCTTGTTTATCATGACGTGTAAATGGCTTTGTAAATGGCTTAACATTTGTTTATGTTCAGTTGTAAAGTTAACTGGAATTATTTTCATTATTTCGGGGCTTACGTCTTTAGTATCCCAATTTAGTGATTCATCAAAGGCAACTTTCATTAAATTAACTGCTCCCCTATTTGCCCCGTCAACATAAAACAAGGTATTCCAGTGTTTTCTATATAGTGAATAACAGATATCGACAATAGTTTGAGGATTGGCTTTATCATACTCTTCGGAAAATCTAACTATTATCTTATCCTCACCTTCGTCGGTCTTTAGATGCTCGGTCATTACTATAGCGGTCTTACTAGATGAAAAACCAAAATCAACCCCTACGGAATGAAAATTATAATTACTTATTGGAATATCGTTTAATTCATTGCCAAGTTTGATACTTTGGTCAATTTGTAAAGGATTGAAAACATTCCCTATTTTTCCTAAATATTTTAAATTGTATTCCCTTTCAAACTCAGGTTCTAGTTTCTTCTTTTCAATAAATTGTCTATCATAGATTTTATCTAATCCATAAGTATAATCAAGTTTTAATTTATAATATTTAGAATTGGGATCGTTTTCTATTCTTTGCATTAAGCCGTCGGGTCTGTTAGGTGTTGAACATAGAATTATCTTACAATTAGATTTCTCTTCATAGGGACTAATAGCATGAATTAATTCATCTTGTATTGATTCGTCTAGATAGTCTGATTCATCTACAAAAATAAAAGATGTCTCAAAATAACCTCTAATGTCTTTGATGTTCTTTGTTGGAAATACCTTAATCCATGTTTTTTTAAGCCATAATTCAGTATACCTACTCTCAAGATTAAGAAAGGGAAAATTCTTTTCAAATAATTGTTGTAACTTTTCCTTGATGTAATTGGCATGTTCTTCCCTAGTCCCACTTACGATAAAAATGGATTTGTGATCTAACTCTGACGATGAAAGAATTTTCCAAGCAAAATATCTTATCATAAAAGTGGTAACTCCAATCCCTCGAGATTTTAGAATCCAAATGTTTTGATTTTGTTCTATTGTATGAAAAATTAATTTCTCATAATCAAATAATGGATATTCCTTATCGTTCTTAACAGGTAACCCAATAATGTGATTAAAACAACATTTACCTTTCTCTATTAAAAAATCTAGATTATGCTTTTCATTATCCCAATTCCAGAACGGTTTATTTAAGAAAACATCTAATTCATTCGCTTGACTTGACAGTAAAGGACTATCGGCATCAAATAACGGGTAAGGAATTATTTTTTTCTGTTTCATTTTGATTATTTGATTTTATTGAATTTTCTAGTATGTAGCGTGAAGCATCATAATAAGGACTAATGTAAGTCTGTAATTCAGCAATCTTTTCTAAAATTAATGCCTTCTTGAATGTGTCCTTTGTTTCTCGGTATAACTTCCAATATTCAGAATTGATTAATTCCAATTGGTCTATACGTTCAAGATGCTGATCTACAAATTGAGTTTTGGCTATTAGCGATAGACGGTCAAATCTTGATTGTTGTATATTCTTTTTTAATTTGTAATAGTAAGGGACACTTATTTCAAATCCTTTATCTTTCAAATATGCTAAAGATTCCTTTTCTGATAGACACATTACGATTGTCTGAATAATAAATGGATTCATACTATCCTTTCTAATCATTTTCAAGCACTATTTGTATAGTTATTTTATACACTTTTTATCTTTAATAATTTTCTATTTTTTTTTCTGTTACTTCAATAAAGTAATTTGGTGAAATACCATTAAATATTATAACTGTGTATAAAGAAAAACAATGTATAAATCTCAACTGAATAACAAAGTGCTATTTCCTTTATTCTTCTTTTCTGTAGCACTCATTCTTTTCTCTTCTTTAGTGATTGTATTTCCCAATCACGCAACCGCAGCAGGAAAATTTACCATTGACCCTAAAATAAATATAAAAAAATTAAATAATCCTCAAAAACTGAAGGTTGTAGCATACTCAACCGGTCAAAACAAAACTAAATATCTGACAGGTAAGGATCTGAAGTCAAATACTGCTACCGTTTCTTTACAATTTAATCAGAAAAATGACCTTGTTACTGCTGTTCATAGGGATGAATATTTTGTATGCGCCTACAACCTAAATCCACAAACAAATGAGATGAAGTCTTATTCTTGCATTGAGGGTAATCTTGAAAATCCATCTGGAAAAAATCCAGTAAACATAGGTTCCGGACCTGTGATAACTTTGTCCACTGGACCGTTCAAAACTGTCAAAGGTGGGCAAAATGATGTAATAAAGAATCCAACTATTGTGGTGTGGATAGAAAATATTGCTGGTAAAAAACATCTAAAGGATATCAAAGCGGTTGCCATGATTAAAGGGGAATTTAAGTCTAAGATAATAGATGCACGAAAGATGCTTAAAAAATCAAAGGACAATATAATAAAGGTTCCACTCCATTTTGACAAGAAGCCTGAAATTGGTCCAATCAAAAAAGGAGATTTCCTTTTTGGTTGTGTGTCTGCTAATGTGTTAAAACCAGTTGAGGGAACAGAATGTGAACATAGAGTGACACAAAATACAGGACACATACATAACATAGTGGCAAGACACGACTAGAATGTATAAGCAATCTAGGTCTATGTAGAAAAATCGCAGTAGTAACTATGTCAATATTAGTTTGGAATTAATAATAATTTTCTATTTTACACTTTTTGACCGTATGCTAGCCCGCTAGACCTTAGGACTCACAAGCATTACCATCATTATCATTGTCAAATCTGTGAGGGTCTGAACCTTTAACCTTGAAATTTTTCTCCGAAACATCCGAACAATCAAGGTCTGGCGGTGGAGAAGGTATGCAAACATCAGGATAAGACGGATCACAATTGCCTTGTTTCTTTTCAATTGCATTACTCGTTTCAGAATCAGATTCATTGCCATTGGTTGGATAACATATAGCCCAACCATCATTTGCAAATTCTGAGACATCACAGTAGTCTGTATAAGTAATTGCATATCCTTTTTTTAACAATTCGCTATTGACGTTTACTCTGCAATACACAAGTCCAACTTCTCTGCCGTATCTGTCTCCTCCACGTTGTCCATCATCAATATCTACTTCTGCGTCGTGACCAAGACATAGATTCTTTACAAAATCTTTTGGTGATTGATATCCATTTTCGCCTATTTCAGGAGTATCCACTAATGCGAATCTGACCCTAACGTTATTTACATCCAGAAAGTTCTATTCCTTCTTTCATTGTGGATTTTGGCAGTGTGGAAGATTGTTGTTCTTGAGCAAAACTATCATGTGGTAATAATGTGATAAAAAACATCGAAATAATCAGAAAAAATATTACAAGTGCATACAATGATGCAAAATATTTTTTATTAATTTAAAAATGTATTCCCTCACTAGCAAGGTTATCATGATGGAATTAATAATAAATTTCTATTTAATTGAAAATGCTCTTATAAATTGCCTTTACCTCAATAATTCTGCACGCTTTCATGTATAATAGTAATATTTTATCCTGCATAAAGAAATAAAAGAAGTATGATGCATAAGCCGTCTTAGTTGAGTGAGGGTAATAATGAGATTGATGCTAAACTATTAGAGAATAACTTTAACCCTTTCCAGCGTGTATGTGAAACAGGCAAAGATTCAAGAGAACAATTACATGAATACCGTGCTTTCAAGGACTACTTGCTATATTTAAAAATAATTGGCAAAAGACTCATAACAGATTTGAAGAATTATGAAAAAATTACACCAGGGGATCCTCTTCGATGGTCCACTGCGTATGAACTGCAGGTAGATATTGAGTCGTTCGTTATTTTTTCCCATATATTATTAAGTAAGGTTGGAATCCTTATGGACAAGTTACTATCTTGCAGGAATCCTCACCAATGGTCATACAATTTCAGTGATCACAAAAAAGAATATCTAAATGACAGTAAAATGTGTCCCCAATATTCTCTGATTCTTGCCAAAATGCATTGGTATGATCAAAATTTCGACTTTTTAAGGAATAAGATTATAACACACGGTCGTTCTTTGGCGGGATCAATGAGAAATTTTAGTGTTTATAGAAAGACAAATGCATCCTTTGGCAAGTTGTCAAAAAAGGATCATGAAGAGATCCAGAATTTTATCGTGAAATACGGCGAACAAAATAGTCAAATTCTGTCTATTCCACCAAATCCAAATATAATGTTGGGCAAATTCCTGAATCTTATAATGGAATTCAACGTAGAATTAAGCAAAGATGATCTAACGAAATTAGCACAAATAGTCCAAAGAACAGGAGCAGCGATAGACGTAACTGTTTTATCCAAACATATCAGGAAATTCTTGGAGGATATTGCAGCCTTGTTTCCATCATCTAAATAACTTAAAAAGTTGTTCTCTTTGAGTCTTGTGAATCTAATTTGGGTTTCCTCAAAACCTAAAATACTACCCTAAATTAATATTTAAAGGTTGAAAATATGGATTTTGCTGCCGGTGTCCGTTCTTCTCATCGTAGTATTAGTAGATAACGGTCTGCTTGTCGGTCAAGCGTCTAACTCCACAAAATTAACGGTTCCAAAAAAAAGTAAGGATCTTACTTCGCAGGATAGGGTCCTGATAAAGTTGACTCCATCCAGGAACACCTGCAAATGGAAATGTGTCTCCAAAAAACATTAAAGTAAAAGTCGGAACAACGGTAGTTTGGCAAAATATGCTTCCCGAAAAAGTTTATGTTGAGTCGAAACCGGATGTAAATCATTATCAGGGTGAAATGCTTAACCAAAGTTATATTTTTCCAGGTGAATCGCGTGAAGAAAAATTAAACGACGTTGGATCTTTCATATATGATGGCAGTAACGGATTTGGTAGTTACTACGTCAGGGGCGCCATAACCGTTGTCAACTAAACTACACAGGAAAAGAAAATTCCAATTGAAACAATTCAAAATCAGACTGCCAACTATGATGTGAGTCAGATTAAATGGCGTAACTTTACAAACGATTTAGGACAGTTCTCCGTAGAGTATCCAAGTCAGTGGCAGACACAAATCGGTAATAGGTTTACAGGAGAACCTCCGCTGACGGCAGAGAGTAGTAATGGCAACTCGTTAGTTCCTTCATGGATTCAGATAAAAGTATTTGATAATGATGACAAAACTGCAGAAAAATGGGCTCAAACTGAGAAAAAAAACCTTGTAGATGGTGAGAAGGACACAAAACTCATCGAGCCGGTTACTTGCGAAGTTTATAAAATAGACAATGTTCAGGCGTGCTCCTTCGTATATGCTACCGAAGAAAAGGGAGGGAGAACAAGTGCAAATCTGGATCTCTTCGTAAATGACAATGGCAGTCAGACGCATTCGATAAAATATAGAACTGACGCTGCAATATATGACTTAGAAACACCGGTTATACAGCATTTATTGAATACTTACAAATTATTAAAAAATGTAAACATTGTCGCAGAAGCAAATCTAGTAAATTAAAGCATTTGAAAATATTTTTCTATTCTACGCTGGGACCGATACGATTGGCATTTTCGACTTCAGTTAATGTTCAATTTCTCTTCAACTGCATCAAAAACAGTCTTTTTAGGATATTCTTGCCTTTCGAGCCTTATCTTTTTGTCTTTTGTATTAATTCTCTCAGGGATTTGTTGTGCCTTCCCTACCGCAATATGGTAATCTCCTTTACTGCATTCAGATCCGTCCCTACCGAAATGCCACATCGTTATGACCCATTTTGTATAATCTGGAATTGATTGATTTTGATTTATTTCTTCGTGGTAAACCATGAGCATTATTCCAACTAAAAGAGCCTCAATGCTTGCCAATGTTGTAAAGAAGCGAATGATACCGTTATAGTCTAGTGGGAATGGTTCGCTTGAACAGGCTATAATAATGCTAACTGTATTCGTTTTGTGTATCCTGACTTGCACTAATACATTATTTTTATTCCAATATGGAAGTCGAATATCCTCACTCCTGTTATCTTTAGGAAAAATTGTGTTTGCATTAACTGAAAGTATTTTGTAAATGTTGGGAACCGAGAATCTTAAGCGTATGTCATGAATGCTTTGCTTATCCATTGGAAGATTCTTAATCATATTGTAAACTGGGTCATTGTGACTTATAGTGACCACCGTAGGGTTAGGTGTCCCTGCTTTTCCGAACCTATGACCC
>VBPR01000203.1 GCA_005877345.1 Nitrososphaerota archaeon | reverse complement strand
CTGGAAGTAACGGTTGCTGGGAGACATCTTTTATCAACGCATCTAATGAATATTGGTATTGTAGTTGTTACCAGTGGTAATAGTCAAAAATCTAGGGTTTTCATGTACGAGTTAAGTTAAATTTTAGCCTGAGAATATTTGAAGTGTTATCTTACTGGAAGTAATAGATTATTATATGATATACTAATTCATTTGAATATGCGCATATTACACATTCTTGATGCAGCCGGTGTAGCGTGTATATATTCAAAATTTCAACAAATAAAGGGAAATGAATCCAAGGTTATCTGGAACAAGGATGTTGGAGACAAATATGGAATTTATGACTACTATAAAGAATATATAATCAATGTGTCGCATGCGGAATTTACCGAAAGATGCCTTGTGGAAGGAAAAACTGCCGACGTAATTCATGTCCATGGATTCATAGACATATTATTCAAACTACATAAGAAATTCCACAAATCAAAGAAGATCATTTTGCACTATCATGGGACAGACATTCGTGGACTAAATAGACAAATGCTTCCACATCGATCACGATTATCAGATACTGTAATTAGACTAAAGAGGCTATATAGGAAAAAGATTGGTCATTCAAAGGCTCAGAAATTAGCTGATGCAGTATGTGTATCTACTCCTGATTTGTTGCCATTGGTTAGAAATGGTATTCATATTCCGATTCCTATTGACACGTACCATTTTAAACCAGACAACAATTCAAGTGTAGAACTGAAAGAAGCATTTACTATAAATTCAGAGGTAACAAACATACAGTGGGCTCTTGACTATTGTAAGAAGAATGGCATTAATCTCAATATTGAAGTATTTGATAGAACCAAGAATGCAATAATGTATAAGGACATTCCTGACTTTATAAGAGGATACAAAACATACGTAGATATCAGATATGTGAATGATACTGTTTTGGAGAATCTAAGTAGTACGGCTCTTCAGTCACTTGCATCTGGACTTAAAGTACTGGATTATAAGCTGCAATTTCGTCAAGGGCTGCCTCCACAGCATAATGCGGTGAATGTAGTTTCTCAACTCTCTGGTATTTACAAAGATCTCAACCTCTTGTAGTAGTGCTGAAAATTATGTACTGGAAATAGTATATTAGATTCTATTCTATAAAAGTGGGGTCGTTTATTTAGTAACTGAAAATTTAAAGTCGAGGCTAAACTTCCTTTTTCTTGGGGGATAACATCCAGCATTGTTGCCATGCCAAGAGATTCCTGAATGGCATTAGATGTCTAGGTAAAAAAGTCTTAAAATCTAAGATTTGAATATTTGTTTCTTTACAAAAGATTTCAAAATCATTTACTGACCAAAAGTGCAGATGTGTAAAAGATTGTCTGGGTACATATCCTCTTAACATTTGTATTCTCCATTTTATGTAAGCACTGTTAGGAATACTTACAATCACACCCTTTTTTGCATGATTAACTGCGTCTATTAGAATTCTGTGAGGATAAGCTGTGTGTTCGATTACTTCTAGCAATAAAATGTAATCATAGGAGGCACCATCGGAAAGACCTAATCCATTAGTAATATCGCGTACTTCGGTTTGAATTCCAAGCTGCTTTGCTTTTTCGCATGCTGTAGCTGAGATGTCCAGCCCTACTACCTTCACCTGCTTATTTTTCATGAGATACTCTGAAACAGTCCCATCACCGACTCCGACGTCCAGAACCATCGAATTTGGTTCAATCCAATCCTCTACTAATTTAGCCCTAGACAAGTTACCAGTCTTTATGGCGGAATGATACTTTTCGTAATCTTCAAACACTTCCGGAAAGCTCATACTATTTTGAGTCAGAGCAGTCCACGACTCTCGCAATATCGTCCATACAAGCATAACTCCAAAACGAGGAGCGTTACGTGATTTCATATATTGATTGTGGAAATATGCTATATTTGATTTAATTGATATAAATTCTTGTGCAAACGTCTTGCAATGTACTAAACTCCATAATTTACATCTGACAACCATTATCAATTATCTAATATTGTTGTCGATTTTTGAAATTAGTAAATTATGAACGATAAATTGATTTGTTATTGAACAATGCTGGAGATAAGTTCACTAATGATTCCTGATGTCTTGCCATTACCAAAAACGGATTTGGAATAGTTAGATCTTGGCGATGGCCTTTTGACCGCATCAACTATTTTCTCGCTATCAACTCCAGTTAGGACGTTCCAGTGACCTTTGATGGTTTCGACCCACTCGGTATTCTTCCTAATTGTAATACATGGAATTTTTAGCAAATATGCTTCCTTTTGAATGCCACCTGAATCCGTAACGACTTTTAAGGCATTTTGGAGTAATGCTATGAAATCTATGTATCCTACTGGAAGTAACGTTTTAACATTGGAGCATTTTAAGAGTCTCTCTAGTAATCCGAAAGTCTTGAACATTTTCTTAGTTCTAGGATGGATAGGAAATACAAAAGTACTGTCAATAAGTGACTCGAAAGTCTTTAATAGCTGAATAAAATAATCTCTTGAACTTGTATTTTCAGCTCGGTGCATTGTAACTAGAAAATAAGATCTTGATTTGAGACCCAGGATGTCAAGTATTTTTGATTGCCTAGAAATTGCTTTAATCGTGGCGATGATTTCGACAGATAAATCTCCAGTATAGTATACTTTGCCTCTTATTTTCTCTTTTTTCAGATTATTTACAGCGTTTTTGGTAGGAGCAAATAAATAATTACTTAGATGATCTGTTAATATTCTATTATTTTCTTCAGGCATTGTGAAATCATAACTACGCAACCCTGCTTCTATATGTCCTAATTTCATATTGCACTTGTTTGCACATATTGCTCCAGCAATCGTAGAATTAGTGTCACCATAAACAAGAACAAGATCAATATCTTTTTCTGTAATCTTTCGCTCCAGAAGTTGAATAATTTCTCCAATTTGGAAACACGAAGTTCCTGATCCTACGCCAAGGTGAATGTCTGGTTTGGGAAGTTCAAAATCGTGAAAGAAGATTTCTGACATTTCATAATCATAATGTTGACCTGTATGTACTATAAGATGCTCTATCCCTGAACCATTTAGAGATTTATGAACAGGTCCCATTTTCACAATATTGGGTCGAGCTCCCACTATAGAGGCTACTTTCATCTATTCTAAGAAATTTGTGAATAAAATATAAATGTCCACTTATTTTTAGTCAATTGAAAATCTAACTATTCGTCATTTTTGACTAAAAATAGTAAAGATTCAGTTGGATTGACAGTTCTTTATGTGTTACTATTAGTAGTTTTTAGTCCCAAAATTTGTTTTATCCTTGTCTTCTGTCTAATTCTTATTGCTTTTCTAAGTTCGGGGTCATACATGCTATCGTATCCCTCCTTTTTCGGTTTATACGATAGGTAATAATACAACATGCGAATTGCTCCCATTCTTCCTGTTGGCTTCCCCGTCAAAAAACATTGCATGAATCTGCCTAAAGCAAAAAGTGGATGATATCCAAGGGTTCTCATACTAGCACCAAATTCGTAAAAATGGTGGTTAGCTCCTAATTGTCTTGTATGTGTAAATCTTGCGTCGTTATTGACTAGGTTTTTAAAACCATGATATAACGACAACTGTAAAATGACAGATTCATATCCCATTTTTTCTGGATAGCGACCGAGAACATTAATAAAGAAAGAATTCCTGACGAACCGCCCAGCTCCATGCGGAGTGGCGTAACTATTATCATCAAAGTTTCCTGAAGATATAGCTATTCTGTCATCTTCATCCATTTTGCTCATTACCTTCTCCGCGTAAAATTCTTCATAGTGAGTATCATCAGTACTTATCATGTGATAATCTGTAGTTTCCAAATTCATATCGTTAGTAAGATTTATTGCACTATTCCAGTTTTTCACTACCCTTCCAATGTCATACCCCAAGTCAGGATTTGTTATTACATAGATATTATCATTTTTCAATTTTAGTCCTTCCAGGATATTATGCGTATTGTCAGTTGAGCCATCGTCAACAACTAAAATGTATCTAGGCTTAATTGTTTGATTTAGCAATGAGTTGATGGCATTTTCAATTTCGCTTTCAGAATTCCGGCAGGTCACAATTGCATAGTAGCTTCCCACAGGTATAGTGAAAATTACGCACCATAAACATCTTTTGCTAGATAGAATTTGGTTAAGAAAAATCCATTTACGTCCTTTGCCTTGGAATTATTAATTTAGTCATAAATTAAACAATATACTGCAATCATATGTTAGTACTATCCTTTATCTTTCCATCGTTCTTTGACAATTTCTTAGCTCTGTATAATCGTGTTTCCCCTCTTGTGATTCCAAGGAGAGCTTCTTTCATCAATTTCTTGTCTTCTTCACTTACATTACCTTCAATAAGATCAATTACATACATCCACATTATCGCTCCTACCTTATTTTCCCTAAACAAGGCATCCTGTTCGACTTTCCATTGGCTTTTCCTATGCCAATATCCTAAAAATATACTCAGAGGTACGTACGCCAAAATAAACACTGTAGCAAAAAGAATAATATTATCAAAAACCCCAGCCAAATATGGAATCTGGTCTATTAACAGTTTATACTGAATTGTTATAAAATTAGCAAAAGTCATTGCAAAAACTAGGTATATAGTATGTCCATTGCGAAAATCTAACCAGCGTCTCCTAAGCCAATCCGAACTAAATGAAGGATACATAGTGAAATTTAAGTTTCTCTTTTACAAATACGTTCCGTTATATTTCTGCCGGTTCCAGACTATCCAGAAGCAATAATCCAGGACGAGAGATGGAAATGTCGTATAAATTTGTGTATCTTTGGATAGAGTATGCAATAAATTATCTGAAATTGGCTAAATGGAAAATGATAATAATTTACGGAAAAGTTAAGTCTTGAAAAACTTGCATACAGCAATAATTAAGCTGAGATAATACTAGAGCGCCTTCAATAGTCTATTCATTTGTTCAAAATCAATACCAAACCCAAATCGCTTTTCTTCTCTTTTCATATTTCTATACATACTCATAAGTAACTTGAAGTGCTTTACAGAATTGAGTTTTCCATCCATCTTCAATCTTACTATCCTGTAAACATCGTCATAATATCCGAATTTTTTAAGAACCCTCTTTTCATAAAGTCCTACATCAAAAGTTGAATCTTTATTTAAAACATCTATAAAGATATTACAGCAAATTAGAGAAGGGATGATCCCTTCACCGAGCATGGGAAAGACGCATCCTATTGATTCACCAACGCCTATGATGTTATCATTGTAGAAAGGTAACATACGCTTAGGAGGAGAAAGCCTTATTGGCCTCCCTATTTTTCTCAAAATCTTGGCATTAGGATTTTTTTCAAAGAATTCGGATATCCCATAATATTTTCTATCAACATCACCAGCTCCCATATAGCCTCGTCCGTCTCCTAACGGAAAAAACCAAAAGTAACCTCTGGCACCTTTATATCCTATCACGTAAAACTCATCAATTCCACTGACGTTTTCTACGAGAAATTCGTATGAAGGTATAATGAAATCTTGAGGGGATCTAGGAAGGAGAGATCTATGAAATCCGGTACAATCTATAACATAATCAAAATTTGAAAGAAAATCAGATTCTGGGTTACAGTGAAAACCATAGTTTATCCTTAATCTTTGGCAGAGATCTTGTTCCCACTGGTATTTGTCGTATGTCACTAAACCCTTAAGATCCAAATATTCTATTTTTTCATCAGGAAGGTCCATCCTCAATTTCTTTCCACGATGAAGAACATAATTATCAAAATTCAGTCCCACATCTTTAGAAAACGTCTCCAGCATATTTTTTGAAGCTCCCCACGCACATACTGGCCAATGTGATTCTTTTCTTGAAGATTCAAAGACCTCTATTTGGTGCCCATCTTCTTGAAGACGGTTTCCTAGATAAGATCCAGCCACACCTGCACCAACAATAGCCAGTTTCACGATATGTTTGAGATAAAAATTGCTTATATTTCTTGTTGATAATCAATTTTCAATCCCTGATTTCATCTCAAAGTTTAGTCGTGAGTCTGAAATAGAATGTAATAGGTATTAGCAATAGGACCTAGTTAACTGATTTAATAATAATTTAGTCTGTGTGAAAAATAATAACTGAATGCCATAGTAGATAACTCATCAAGACAAAACCAATTTCATATTATCTTGGATGATGGTATAATCGAAGTACACAGGATTGAAATGTATCTGGAAAATTAATCTAGCTAAATCGATAGTTAAAGAAATTATAGATGTGATTACAAATATCACTTTCAATGCACAATTCATAGCATCTAAAAAAGATTATTTGATAATAATTTTAGTTTCAAATTGGCTCTCATGAATTGATCAAGTTTCTAGGAAATGCGCACAAAATCTTTACTAAAAAAAATAGTAAAAGTATCCTATTATAAAAAAATTTAATATTTATTGTATCTAGTAGAAAGGCTACTTATACTGCAACTTAGTTACAATAGAAAGAACAGTTCACCTTAAATAGTTAGTAATGTAGCCCTATAATGGATGCAACAAACAATGTCATACATTTTAGCAACAATATTAGTAGCACTAGCGACAATCAGTGGAATAAATATGCATAATTCAGCACAGGTAGCATTAGCACAAGAACCATTGTCAAGTCCAGCATGCGGTCAAGTAGTTCATGGCAACGTAACATTAACTGCAAATCTTGACTGCACCGGAGACGGATTAATTGTTGGAGGAGATAGTACAACGATTAACTTGAATGGATATTCTATCAATGGACCAGGAGATAATAGTTCCAAAGTAGGCATATCTGTACCCCATTCAAACAATGTAATCATACAGGGTTCTGGCTCGATTCGTAATTACCAAGCAGGCATTTTAATATCGGGCTCTCAAAGTACCGAGATAAATAGGATTACATTCGAAGATAATAAAATAGCAGTCTTCATGACAGGTGCAATAGGAACTACTGTTGAACAGAACTTTATTGACTCCAACACAATTGGTATCGCATCACACTCGACAATTGGAACTCAGCTGCATGCAAATATGATGACTGGAAATGATCTTGCAGGCATAACACTTGTCAATACTGACAGATCTCAAATAGATGCCAACTCAATTGGTGGAAGCAGAAACGGTATATTTCTGGACTCACAGAGCACTAAGAACACAATCCTGTACAACAATGTACTGAAGAATGATATCGACATAAATAATGCCGACGGGTTGCCACTCAACATTAACGGAAACGAACTATTGAAGAACAATTGCTTCGTTAGTACTCCAAGTGGTGGATGCAATCCTCAATAAGGGTCAACGTTGACACAGCTGGATCAAAAACCACAAACCTCATTTTTTTATTTTAATTAAGATAAAACCTCCATAGAGAATATACTTGCATTTTCAATTTGAAAACATACTAGAGAGAAAAATTAATTTTTGCATTCTCACATTCGATATGCCCAATCATTATTTTTACAGTGTGTACGGTTTCAGTAAGCATCTTTTTACTTAATAAAAGATGACGTCTGGAGAAGTATCTGAGAATATTTTTGAAAATTCCTATCTATTTAGAATTTTGGAATGTCACGCAAATTTCATATTGTTTCGAAATTCATATAATGTAGAGAATCGTTGAATAGTACATGAATATTGAAAAAAAAGATGTTGTGCCTGTTGTTATGTGTGTTTCTATATTTTTTTTAATTTGCTATTGCGAAAAAACAGATGTGAATGTTGATGTGTATGCGCAGGTTTCCGAAAATGCCTCGAATAATAACACGGATGGTGGAAATAGTGGCAATTTAACTGATATACAAAATATTACCAATTCTAACACCAATAATGCGATACCTTATGTGTTAAACTTGACCAATGGTTCCGACACAAAATCACAAGTGGTCAACCAAGTCATTCAAGCTATCAGCGGAGGACAATCAACGTCTTTGCAACAAGTATTGGATGCTGCAGGTAAGGGAAACTCTTCCTCATCGTCTCTTGAGCAGGTGATAGATGAGGCGAGCAGTGCATTGAATAATAGTACTAACAATGGTACTAACAGTACAAGTAATGCTAAGTCAGGTGTTCCCTGAACAAATCGCATATTTCTTAATATGACGACAAAATTAGTTTTCTAGTTCTTTATTTACTCGTTATTCAAATATTTTCCTTCTATTCTGTATCTTATGTATTTATCTCCCAAGGAAAACTTGGGTGGATGTGGATCAACAGTAGGATTATGGCAGTTTGTACACTTTTCATAAAGTGTATAGATTTTGCAAAATCTACATTTTCGTAATAGATGTTTCATATCTTTATTTATCTCCTATTTTTTTTAGAATCTTCTCTGATATAATTAAATAGTCCTACTTTCTTCCCTACTGAGTTAGAAATTTTCTCAATAGCATTATTTAACGTCTTTTCTGCAATCTTGTAATTTTCTGCCTTGGCAATTATCCTATAACGAGGAGCAGCTATATACGAAATTTCAATTGAAGTGTTATTCTTATTTAGTTCCGCTAAAGACAAGACATTCTTTATAATCTCTATTCCCTGAGGTTCATTAATGTTAATTTCTATGATTCCTCTAATCTCGACACTTGGAATCTGGATTTTTTTGCTTTCGTCAGCTATTGCTGCTCTTACATCATCTGTAATATCTAGTGATTTTATAGAATCAATTCCCTTAAACGCAACAGTTTCAAACATATCATAAAGATAGTCAAATTTTTGCAAAATGATATCCTGAAGCTCTATAAGCTTATCATCACTCATACCAGTTTTAGTTTTAATCATATGCATGAAGGCAGAAGCCTTTTCGCTCTTCTTTACTTCGATAAGTTTCGATTTTCTTTCTTCACGAGATACCTGTTTCAGAGAAAGATCTACCTCAACCCTCGATTTGTCTACTCTTATGACCTTTAGAACAGTCTTTTGTTTGGGTCTAACATATCTCTCTATATTCCTGATCCATCCTGTTGCAATTTCAGATATGTGTAGAAATGCGGTTAATTGTTGATATTCATCTAAAGACACGTAAGCCCCATGTCCGGTGACTTCCTTCACAGTTGCAATTACCAAATCACCAGCTTCAGGAAGTTGTTTGATATCAGTGACCATGTAGAAAATACGGACCTTGGTACTATACTTTAAGGTTGCTTGACCTAATATATGAGTGGTTATAGTTGCACGATTTCTGTTGGTTGTATCGATTAGGAAGGATGGATTTTCTTGCGATTATCTTATTGTACTGTGAGTGATACAGAAGTAGATTTTCTAATTATTTACCACGGTGTTAAAAAAAATATTTCACTACCCCAGTTTATTAAGGTTTAAATATTTTTTCTGATTATTACGTGACAGATAATTCATCTTTTCATGAAATGGGTAGAGTAATGTGTACCCCCATTTTGAGCGTGACTGAAACATATTTGTGTAAATCGATCTACCCTTTTTACCTTGTTACCTACCCTTTTTCAGCTCGAATTTCAAAATGGGTAGATCAATTTTCAAAATGGGTAGATCAATTTTCAAAATGGGTAGATCAATTTTCAAAATGGGTAGATCAATTTTCAAAATGGGTAGATCAAAATAACAAAAATATACCTTAGACTCCCGATAATGTCCAGCTATTGTGAAAAATTTGATTTCGCAATTATGTATTAATCGGAAGAACTGGATGTTAAATTATTTAATAATCATTCGTTAAATTCATTTTTTATAATCTTCACTTTTTATCAAGAGCCTCGAGAGTTTTGCATGTAGATAATGATTTTTAGACTTGGCTTTTATTCTATTGATTTCTTAAAAATCAATACCCCGTTTGGCCTTTATCCCTTTTTTGTAAGGATGTTTTATCTCTTTCATTTCTGTAACTAGATCTGCCAATAAGATGATTTCATCACAAGCATAATTTCCTGTAAGAATTAATGATAGATGTTTTGGACGATTTTTAACTATCTTCATGACATCACCTAAATTTAATAATCCAAGATGCACTGCATAGTTAATTTCATCTAAAATGATAATATCGAAAATATCAAGCGACATTTTCTGTTCAACAATATCCAGTGCAGTTTTTGCTGCCCTTACGTGTTCCTCAAAGGCATGGTCATCATCAATAATTCCTATAAATCCTTTTCCTGCTACTATCAATTCAAAATCTGGCTCTAGTTTCTTTAGACTATTAAGTTCACCATAATGCCATTCCCCCTTGATGAATTGTACCATGCAAACTTTGAGTCCATGGCCTATGGCTCTCAGCGCAACTCCTAATGAGGCCGTCGTTTTACCTTTTCCATTGCCTGTATATACAATTACAATGCCACCATTTGAAACGTTTTCTTTTTCCATGTACTATTATCGCAATGACATTTTATAGCAATGGGTTACTTAGACATTATTCAATTAGTCAACATACTATACAACTTGGACTTTCCTGAACCTGTGCTTCTATATCGAATCTGTTTGTATATTGACATACTTCGATTAACTGTCTAAAAAATCATAAATTGCCTTTATTATAATTCTCAATTATGAAAGGTGTGTTCTTTAGTAGAAGAGAAATCCAATTTCTTTATTCGAATGAAATTTGTAGAGTTGCAACGTGCTATAATAATTTACCACACGTTACGCCCGTTTCATATATTTTTGATAATGGTAAATTTTATTTCGCAACCGACTATGATACGCTAAAATACACCAATTTGGAGAAAAATAATAGAATATCATTGGTTGTTGACACATACGAAAATAACAATAACAGGGCGATAGTTACGCGAGGGATCACTAAATTCATTCATAAGGGTAAAAAATTTGAAAACTTGTATGATCTTTTTTATGACAGATTTGACTGGGTCAGAAACGATCCTTGGGAGCAAGGTGAAGCACCATTTGTACTGGTAGTTCCTAAAATTAAGGTTAGCTGGGGCATATAAGATAAAAGAATTGTTTTGGTAAGGATCTACCTTTGGTTTACAAGGAAATTGAAAATTGTATTGGGGAAATATGCAAATACTTTATTCCAATCAAACACGAATACTACCTAGGAAATGGAAGTAGGATTGCAATATGTACCTTATCTAGTATTAAATTATTAATAGAAATTTCAAACGATACTAAATTGATGAATAAAGTGGCTATCGTAGGCAGATTATTGTCTGAAAATAAGGGAATTGATAAAATTATAAAATATTGTCTTACAAATAGAGAACTTGCACATTTGATCGTTTGTGGAGAAGACGGGCATGGTCATAGAGCTGGCCATTCGTTAATTACACTATCCAATAAAGGAATTACAAAGGAAGGTAAAATCATCATGTCAAAAAGCCCTTATCCTCATCTAGTGTCATCGTATGAAGATGTTCAAACGTTTAGAGATCGTATTACCATCCATAATCTAATTAAAGTGACAAATCTTAATTCTATAAGGGTCTATATAGAGAGATTAGTCTAATAATTCATTTTTTTTCTTTGCTTGTTTATTTTGTTCTTTTTTGAATAATACCTTAGAATATCGTCAGGTGACAAATTTAATTCAATAGTGGCCTGGAGGACAAAATGCCAGATATCTATCAATTCTTCTTTTGCCTCTTCAAAGTCAAAATCGGTCGGATTTTTCCACCATTTCCAATTTGTTAATCTTTGAAGCTCTATAGCTTCATGTATAATTGCAGTGCATAGGAATGAAATCCTCTCTTCAGTCTTTAAGGGATATCTTCGAGTTGCTAACGCAGACGCAAGACCCCTTTGCATCTCAATTAATTTTTCCAGCTTATCCACTTACCAATCTTGATAATTCGTTAATATAGATTTTAACCTTCCATGAAGATGGAATGGAGTCATGCTTCCTATCTATAGATCTAGATATGGAAGTTCTCCATTAGCATCTTATTGTGGTATATCATAAAAAAAATATTAATAAATGTTTCTACTATTGTAAATATAATGGAATAGTAAAATATTTCAGTGCAATTTACATAAATTCCGATACGTTAGTATAATAATTAAATGTCATCATATAATTCTTATTAAGTTCGATTTTTCTGGTTTTCAATAAGAACTTGGATAATTATCAAGATACCCACTGCATTTTTGAAGATACCCAATCAAAAATGCGGTTAAAGTAGAAATATCATCAGCAATCGTAAAGACCATCTTTCCTGGCTACGAAATGAGATTTTGCAGCTGTCACAGGTTTCAGTAATCTTACAGAAAATCTGGGTTCATCAACCTTTACTGTTTTCAGTTCTAAAACCACGTGAGCAAGATTAGAAACTGTTTTATTCAATAATTCGTTATATGGAAAAATTTTCTTTTCAAATATCTCCTCTGATTCCTTATTTTCTCTTTTCGAAGAGCTTGAATTTGTAATTACTATTGCTATGTCATTATCAATCGCACTAATGGCCAGATCGTGTAAGTGCTTACGGAGGCGAATTTGTATTGATAGTGATTTTTTCCTTTCGTTTAAAAATAAATAATTAAAATTATCAATAATAATTAGAATCGGACGTAAATGTAGAGCATAATTGACAAGGACCATTTGGACATTTGTTGACATTATCCTCAATCTTCTTATTTGATGAAGTATAGGATCTGAATCCTGTTTGTTTTTGATGTAAGAGAGAATTTTCTCTGGCCGGAAAAATCCTTGTGTGTCACCAAATATTACAGAAGAATCTTTATAGTGTTGTGCAGCATTCACGCATAATGAATAGCAAAGACTAGATCTGGCTTCCCTCGAATCAGATAAAATATCTGTAATCAGACCTGTTCTGATTCCTCCTCCCAGTATCTTATCTATTGAGGATGACCCTGTTGCGATTATCCGCATAAAACTAAACTATAATTATTTATATACAATGTCAGAGAGCTCGGGAGAAACTTTTTATTGTCGATCTTATTTTTTGAAAATAAAAGTGATAACCTAATATGTCGTCAACTCCACAGCAACCAAAAAGACCGTTAACAATCTTACAACGCTCATTAAATATGAAAGTATCTGTCAGACTTAAAAATGAGCTGGAGTACAGAGGTCGAATGAATAATGTTGATTCATATATGAATTTAATACTATTGGATGCGGAAGAATTTAATGGCGCAAACGCAAATCCCGTTGCAAATTATGGAAAAGTAGTTATTCGAGGAAACAATGTGTTATTCATCAAAATAGAAAAGGATCTCTAAAAAAAGAGAAATTCGTGGGATTTGACGTAAGCAAAAATGGGAAGGCGTTATCTTTTCACTTCAGAAAGTGTAACTGAAGGGCATCCAGACAAGATATGTGATCTGGTTTCTGATTCAATACTTGATGAAATAATTACTAATGATCCAGATTCCAGAGTAGCAGTAGAAGCTATGACTACTACAGGAATTGTATTTGTCGCAGGTGAGGTATCTTCCAGGGCAAGAATTGATGCTCAGGAAGTTGTTAGAAGCACCTTGAGGGACATTGGGTACAATGGGTTAAAATATGGATTTGATGGAAACAGCTGCTCTGTTTTAACTTCAATTCATGAACAAAGCCCTGATATTTCTATGGGAGTTTCCAAAAATGAGAACGGATTACAGGGAGCAGGTGATCAAGGATTAATGTTTGGATACGCAACACGTGAAACCGCTGAGCTTATGCCGTTGCCCATAACTTTAGCGCACAAATTAACTATGAAATTGGCTACGGTTAGAAAAGAAAAAACTTTAGACTGGATAGGGCCCGATGGAAAATCTCAGGTATCTGTTATTTATGAAGATTCCGTTCCAAAGAAAATCGATACCGTTGTTGTTTCGACTCAGCATACAGAAGATGTCTCAATATCTCAAGTGAGGGAAGAGGTTATCTCGAAGGTTATAAAACCTATTTGCGATGATTTGATTAACAATTCTACAAAATTTCTGGTAAATCCAACTGGCCGGTTTGTTATTGGTGGTCCTGTAGGCGACACCGGATTAACTGGAAGAAAGATAATAGCTGACACCTACGGTGGTATGGGTAGGCATGGTGGAGGTGCATTTTCAGGTAAGGATCCTTCTAAAGTAGATAGATCTGCATGTTACGTAGCAAGATATATAGCTAAAAATATTGTTGCATCGGGATTAGCATCAAAATGCGAAGTACAATTGGCATATGCTATAGGAGTACCCGATCCTGTTTCAATCATGGTTGATACGTTTGACACAGGAAAAATTAGCGAAGAAAAAATTGAAAAACAAGTTAGGGAGATTTTTGATACTACACCGTTAGGAATAATAGAAACGTTACAACTGAAAAGACCAATATATAAGAAAACTGCGGCATATGGACATTTTGGTAGGAATGAACCTGATTTTACGTGGGAGAAGGTTGACAAATCAGATTTATTTAAGATGTAGTAATTTTTATGACAGTAGATCCTGAATTATGAGATTCAGACACCTTTAATAATGTTAATTGTATTCTGAATATCTCTTTCAACTCCAAATTTCCTCGAAAAAAATTTAAGAATATTTGTTACATCCCTCGTGAGCGATGCGTCTGCATTAATAGTATCAACTTTAACGGCTTGAGGCCAATCGAGGATAAAAATATTGTCATTATTTACTAAAATGTTGTACTCATTCAGATCACCGTGACTGTATCCTTTGTGATAGGGGATCCTCACATTGTTGATTATTTTTTCTAAAACAAATTGTGGATAGTCAAGATGTTCAGCATCTGATAACCTAGTTGAATAAATTCGTTCCATAAGAATCCAATGAAAAGATCTGCATTGAGGGTTTGGAAATGAAGTACTAGAGTTTCTCAGATACATTAAAATGTCATATTCTTTTTTGGCCGTTTCGATATTCAAGAGTAGCCAACTACTAGTAGCTGTGTTTATATCTCGTTTCCTCTTTATCTGTTTGAAACTAGATCTTCCGAGTCTGAACATCTTTAAAATCTTGTCTTCTCCTAGTGAATCACGAGCTATATAAATTTCAGCTTCTTTACCGATACCGATTTGTGGTCCAATAGATGTAATTAAGTTCCTATTGGAAAGAATTTTTAGGACATATGTATCTAAACCTGTTACCAATAATGTATACCCTATATTGCTTTTACCTATCAATCCAAATTTGACAAGTCGTTGTAAATGATGTTCAACCAAACTTTGACTTAAATTTGAGTATTGACTCAAAGTAGAAAGGGTTAAAATTTGACGATTTTTTAAAGAAGAAGCAAATACCTTTAGTATTTTGATATCACTTTTATTCAACAATGAAACAAGATGTCCCGCCTTTGAAAAAGAAGACAACTGAAAGCAATTACTGCCAATATTAAAATAAAAGTTTATTGTGTTTACAGATAATAATTAAAATATCCAAACTACAAATCTAGAATCGTTGGCCCTTGATTGAAAATTAAATGTTGTAACAGATGGACCGGGAGGCCTTGGATTAGGGATTGCAAGAGATTTAGGAAGAAATTGTGCAACCCTTATTATTACTTTTAGGAATATAGCATCAGAATACGGACAATATAACATCAGGTCGTATTCAGTTGCGTTGGGAGATATTTATACGGATACAATGCGTAGATCACCTTCAAGAAATGAATTAGTCGAGGCCAAAAATGAAAATAAAATGAAGATATTGGGTCAACCGGAAGAAGTTGCTAAATGTATTGTTTCCACATCCGGAGAAAATATTTCTTTCTCAACAGGAAATACTATTATTCTTGATGGGGTAAAGTAATTATTTAGAAAGCGAAGGTTTATGTCCCAAAGCATAGATGACATCAAAGAAACAGATCTCCCTGAAGGTAAGAAAAAATCCCTTAGAACTGGATATACAACTGGTACGTGCGCAGCAGCTGCAACTAAAGCTGCACTAACAACACTGGTAAATGGAGAAAAATTAGCAAAAGTAAATGTTTCCCTTCCAAAAGATAAGCATATTGTAATAGATATTGCCTGGGTTAGATATGAAAATGAAAAATCTGTTACTGCTGCCGTCATTAAGGATGGAGGCGACGATCCTGATGTTACTAATGGTGCTGAAATTTGGTCCACGGTTTCTTTGTCAGAAACATCAAATAAGATCATTATTGATGGTGGCAAAGGCGTTGGAAGAGTCACTAAGCCTGGATTGGGACTAGAAATAGGTAAAGCTGCCATCAATCCTACTCCACTAAAGATGATAAGTCATGCTATTGATGAAATTTTCGGGCAACAGGAAAAAAATAGATATGGATTATTGATATTAATAAGTGTACCCAAAGGAGAAGAAATTGCCAAGAAAACTGATAATCCTAGATTGGGAATAATTGGAGGTATATCAATTTTAGGAACGACCGGGATTG
>VBPR01000130.1:485-4899 GCA_005877345.1 Nitrososphaerota archaeon | reverse complement strand
GCTACCTTATCTGCAAATAGAATATCCGAAGAATCAAGAGTGCCCGCGTTATAACATATTACTTCATTCACCATATCCTTGGCTATCCAGGCAACTAGGACACTATCTATACCTCCTGAAAATATGATTCCTATTCTATCAAGTCCCTGAGTACGCTTTTTCATTGCTAATATCAAGGCTCTCTTGTATGCTGTCAAAGCTTCTTCAAGAGTGTTGTATCTGAATTTTTTCTTGTTAGGATTCAGCGCCCTAGGAGGCTCTGCAATTCTATATTCTCTTAAAGCGCCTTTATTGCTTATCAAAACAGCATGGCCCGGCATTACCCTCCTGACAGATTTATTTCCTCCTAAAAGCCAGATTGCTTTTTGTTCGGATGCAAACGTTACTTGTTGAGGATCCTCGCTATAGTAAAGCTGCCTGACGCCCAACAAATCTCTAATTAGAGCTATTTCACCTGTCTTATGATCCTTTACTGCTATACTATACACTCCATCCAAAACTTTTGCCATTTTTGTTAATGCCTCCACTAAAGTTGCCGACTGTGCTAATTTTTCTTCAAGCAGGTGAAGTATTACTTCGCTGTCTGAAGTGCTAACAAAATTATGTTGAGGTTTCAAACTATTCCTGATTTGTTTATAGTTATATATCTCTCCGTTATGCCCTAAAGTTAGTCTTCCATCACAGCTTGTAAAGGGTTGTCTTCCTAATTGGCCACCGACTATTGCTAACCTAACGTGACCTAATCCAAACCTCCCGTCAATATAAGGGGAGGACGATTCAGAGGATTCCAAAGAATTAGCTTTATTCTGTCCTACTTGTATTGAAACACCGTCAGGACCACGATTATGCATGCATGATAGCATGAGAATCAGATCCTCCGTTACACCTTGGTTATTTTTATTTAGGATACCAGCTATTCCGCACATTTTTTCCTCCATCTAACGGCATAATTTATACTATAAACCAAAAGATTCTCCCTTTACAAATTATTCATCAACATGATTTATCAGTATTACCTCTCAATTTCATGTTTTTGATACACTTCACATATTTAAGTTGACAGAAGCCAAATATTAATCATTACTAAGAGATTTAATCGTTCAATATAATTTATATAATAGCTTATTTACCAGGAATCAGTTTTTACATATTGATCCTCATACATTATACGATTGTGAATTGAAGTCTACTATATTGTAAAGTATTTATATTATATAAGAGAACAATCTATTATAATCTATACACATAAAGTAAGCATACTTATATTTAAGTTATCATACTTATTTTAGAAATTGCTTAGAATCATATGTAGTTTAAGTCCGATTTACCAATAAGTTACTGTGATATCATTACGTAGTAAAGATACAAATAGCATTTTGAAGTATAATGAATATTAAGGTCTGACAGCAGCTTAGTAAATCTATATTTTATCTTGCAGAGTTATAGATGATAAGAGCTACATAATAATCGATGTGAAGAGTCTCTGTCAAGTTGCTCACCGATGTATTAAGTATTTTGTCTTTAGTAAACCCATGAACAGCTAACATCTCATTGATCCCATCTGCGACGCTTAAATCATAAATGTCTGGCTTTTTTCATTACTGAGTAAAGATTGAGCCATCAAATTCTCGGTGTACAACAAACTATATATACCTGTTAGTTTTCGGCTTATGCATTTACACAAATAAAGCTTAGAATGTCCAATTTCCTTTCCTCTTGTATTCTGTTCTAGCAATGCTTATACACAATGTGGTTTTTTATACAGTAATGAGTACAGTGCATAGCAGTCACTGTAATGGCCTCGAAGATTATTACTCTACCAAAGATGACCATGTGGTTAAAAAAGCCTTTACACCAATGAGAATTAGTCATTTGATGGCATTTAATATCAAAGAAAATAACGATCAAATTTCGGGAATCTTATCGATAGAATTAGATTATTATCAGTACGATGGTAACATAAAATATCGCGATATACATTACAGTGATCCTCGATTGATAAAGCACATTGAAGGTAACCCGCGTGTGATGAAGAACATAGATGCATATCTAAGAAAAAATCTATTAGAATCTGAGTACGGTATCAAATTCTAGAATCAAGCTAGATTTGGCTTTAGATTTAATTTGAATATCTTATGGCAATCTAGCTAACATATTTTTTTACAATTTGGACTAGTTCATTCATCTTAATAGGTTTGTTGAAGAATTCATCAGTATCGACCTCCCTAAGCTGATCCCCCTCTATTTCGAAAGCAGTCATTAAAATAACCTTTATTCTTGAGTCAATTTCTCGAAGTCTCTTTATGAATTCAACACCTGATATGGGGCTCATTCTAATATCAGAAATTATCAAGCTATAAGCTTCATGGTTTTGTGAAAAATCTCTAAGGGCTTCTTCAGGATTGGTGAACGGACGAACTTTAATACCATTCTTTGTTAAAAATTCAGTAAACAGCCTTATAATGTCATTTTCATCATCTACCAGCATTACAAGGTTGCGTTCCAACAGAATAATCGCAATACTCAAGCATAAAAGACTTCGGATAGTCGACCATATTTTCAACTATCCCAATTTTTGTCTCATAATTGCAATTGTAAATTTTGAATTTAATTAACCAAGACTGTTCCTTATTTTATTTGATTTTTGATATCAGTGGCAATTGAGTTATATCGTAAATTTGTGCCATTTGAATTACAAGTATACCTGTTTATTTTTGCTTTCTAATAAGGATTCTAGACTAAAAGTCCATTATTTTTTGTCCTCTTTTTGATTTATTGGAATTGTAAAGGTAAAAGTCGCACCCTTTTCATCGCGGTTATTATTTGCCCATAATTTTCCACCATGGTTATCCACAATGCTCTTTGAAATGTATAAACCCAGTCCAGTTCCAGATGTGGACCTTGTTGCAAATTTTTCAAACAATCGAGGAAGCATCTCAGCATTAATTCCTGTGCCAGTATCCTTTACTTCTACCACAATTGATTCTATATTCGCTTCGTCGTTCTCAGCATCGCTCTCAACATCAGCTTCATAAACTTTTACAGTAACAGTACCATTTTTGGTAAAACTAATTGCATTAGAAAGAAGATTGTTAATAACCTGTTGTAATCTTGCCTCATCTGCATATATTATAGTGCGAATTTGCTTGTTTACTTTAAAGATTATTTTTACACCGTTATCCAGGGCCTCCTTTTGATGATCTTCAATTACCCGTTCTATTGTTTGGTTCAAATCAAAATTTGATTTCGATAATTGTAAATTCCTACCTTCTATCCTAGACACGTCAAGTATGTCTTCTGTTAACTTTTCCAATCTCCTGGCATTTCTGATTATTTTTTCGAAATACTGATCAAAATTTTTCAGATTCGCATGAATCATCTCCGAATAACCTAGAACTGATTGGATTGGAGTTCTAAACTCATGAGCGGCAATGTCTATAAACTCTTTTTGAAGTTTGTCATGGTATGTCAGTTTTCTAGTCGTTTCCTCCAATTCCTTCGTCTGGATATATGCTACCTTCCTTAATCCCTTGTTCCAATAAGTTATAACAAAAAAAATGCCAAGGGAGCTTAGGACAATAATTACCATAGCTACTATAGCAAAATTTCTCTGCTGTACTACGAGATCATCCAAAGTGGATGCCAATGTGTGAGGCAAAGTCAATATTACCGTAAAATAATGTATGCCCTTTGATATAACTGGAGAATACGCTATTGTAAGGGATTTACCGTCTGACTCTATATCAGCGCTGCCACTTCTAGGATTTATTGTGGCGTGCCTAATAACATCAATTATGGTTTGTCCACTCTTGTTATCACCTCCGGATCCTCTTAGAGATGAGTCGAACTTTTTATCAAATACGTAGGCATCAAATAGCTTGGGTATTCCTGTAAGAATCATTTTGCCACTTGAATCAACGAGCGCTATGTTTGCCGAAGAAAGCGATGATAATTGGTTCTCCAAAAATTGAGTTAGAGTGTCTGAGCTGATTCCAGCCACAACGGCCCCTTTAAATTCTTCATTTGTTTTGTTTTTATTTATGGTTCTATTTTGAATATCAATTATTGGATAGATTATCAATATCCCCGATCGGCCATCTGTCAATTTAAGTTTGTTACTGTAAATAGGTACTAGGGTATCTTTGGCTTTTTTAAAGTAGAGCTGAGCCGCAGTCGAAAATTCCTTAAATTCCACGTTTCCAGTATTATTTGCTTTTGAGCTTGACCAGATAATTGTTCCATTTCTGTCTACCCAATTATAAAAGTCCACAACGTTTGCAGTCGTTTTTTGAGCAGCATTCAACAATAGCTTACCTACCTCTATATGTTGGCCAATCAATTCCTGAGATGAAGAAAGTATTTGAAGATTTACATTTACAAGATCCAACTTATTTCGAAGTAGATCACTGAGATC
>VBPR01000130.1:0-294 GCA_005877345.1 Nitrososphaerota archaeon | reverse complement strand
CTTAAATATATTGTAAAATTTAAGCCCAGGATATATTAATCGATTCTTGAAAAACGCATACCGAGTTGTCCGTCGATTACTTTTCGCTGGATAGAAAATTAGTTACCAATATTGAGTATATTCAGAGTAATCAGATTTAATACTGGTCAAAGATAAAATCAAACATTGTGTTATAAGGCTTTATTGTGCCTACAATAATGACCGACTATGCCTAATTTTAAATGTATACATATACCATATCAATAATCAATAGTCTAAGCGGCGATTTTTATTAAAGAATGTGATTTTTAAATA
>VBPR01000129.1 GCA_005877345.1 Nitrososphaerota archaeon | reverse complement strand
AAAGAATGACGGAACAAGCATTAGTTCAAAAAATACATAAAATTCTATTAAATTTGTGGCAAGAACAGTTCCTAGCATTCCCATTGAGAAAGTCAGATAAAGTGCAAAATAAAGTCCCATTTGTTGATTGGTATATTGTTCCTCATTTACTCCTGCTACAGTAAGAGTCTTCATTTCATTCACTCCGGTATTTGATTTATACAAGCCTGATTCGGAATTGTTCTCTCCTTTATTAAAGTTCTCTTTAAAGGATTCTTTAATCTTATGTAACATGTATGGTTTTGAATAAAGAGTTAGTACAGTACATAAGATATTTATTATTATTGCAAATGGTAAACTCAATCCATCAATTCTTAATCCGAAGTTTCCAAATTGACTCCATGTATATGATTCTACATATGCGGTTCTTCCACCTTGTAGACTAAAAGAAGCCACGAATAGTAACATTGTAGAAATGGCCAGTATACCAAAGGAGAGCCACGTTGCTGAATTGGCTCCTCTTTTCTTCGCTATAACATAAACAACAGGAGAAAGAAGCAATGGAAGAAATGTTGCTATTAGCAGGTAATATGACTCTGTCATGCAATTTCTCACTTATTATATTGTTTATCCCTTTAAGCTCCTGAATTCTTCTACATCTATTTGCTTATACAGTCTATAAGCAATAATTATAATTCCCAATGCAACAGCTACTTCAGCAGCGGCGATTGCAATAGAGAATAGTGCAAAGACTTGACCCTCTACATTATGTATATATCTTGAAAATGCTATAAGATTTAGATTCGCAGCATTTGCAATAATCTCGATTGAAAATATCATACGTACTGCGTTTCGCTTGACCACAAGACCATATATACCAATCGAAAACAGTATGACTGAAACAAATACAAAATCAATTAACTGATTCATTTTCTTTTAATAAACCCTCTCTTCTTGCTAGTGCCAACGCTCCAATCACAGCACCTGCCAATGTTAATCCCAATACTATAAGGGCAGGCGAATAATATGTAAGCATGGATTTACCAATTTCTACAATATCTACCGGTTTTGAATCTGGTTTACCAAACATAGGATTGTTTATTCCAGATACAAGGAAAATTGCACCAATTCCACCCATTATCAGAAGCATCAGTATAATTCCTCCTACCTTTCTACCCTTATCGTCTTTTATTGTAAATAGATCTTGAGTCCTAACGAGCATAACTGTAAATATAACCAGTACGGCTACTGCACCAACATATACTGTAATCTGGAACATTGCCACAAAGGTAGAATCTAACAGTAGGAAAAAGCCTGCAATTCCCAACAATGAAATCGCAAGAGCTATAGCACCATAAATAAGTTCTTTGCTCTCCAGCGCTAAAATAGACGTTCCTATTGTGAGAATCGCAACTCCCACAAAATACGCGTCAACCATGATCTGCACCCCTGGTGCCAATCTGTAATTCTACATCACCATCATACTTTGGCTTGATAGCAAGCTGTGCTGGAGTATATATTAGATGCTCCTTTGTAAATGATGATAATTCATAGTCATTTGTCATATACAGTGCATAAAAAGGACATGCATCAACACACAGACCGCAGAACACACATTTTCCGTAATCAATTTGTGGCATAATGGATTTCTTGTTATGCTTCCATTGTTCATCTACTTTTACCATCCCTATAGCTTCAGCAATTCCTTCACATGCAATTGCGCAAAGCTGACATCCAGTACATTTATCATGAAATAGAATATGCCGCCCCCTAGAACCCGCAATACCAACGCCTCTCTTTGGATCAAATTGATATCCATCACCAACAAACTTTAGTTTCTTTTCTGGATATCTCAGAGTAAATCTCTTGATAAGGAGATGCTTTGATCCTGATTCAATAGCTTTTATGAAACCACCTGCTGAGGTCATCAACAATTATTATATCGCAAGCCATATTTTAAGTTAAGAAATAAGCAAACTCTGCTCAATAATCACTAACGTCAGATTTTACTCAACCGTATTCTTACACTGGTAATATCCTGTAGATGCTCCCATTGATTCCTAGAATGTAAAGATAGCCATCTGGTCCAACTTGTATGTCTGTTATTACTCCAAACCCTTGTCCAAAAACTACGCTTTGAACTTCGTCAGGAGTATCGGCAACTTTGTCATCTAACGGTGGTTTCAAAAGTAATTGTTTTCTGTCTGTATCAAGTTTGAAATTATATATGTTGCCGGTCTTTACATCACCAACAAATATTGTGTTTTCATATTGTGAGCCAAGTCTGGATGAATTCAAGAATTTGAGAGCAGTTGGAGCTACAGTTTGTTTCCATACAAATTCAGGATCGCTATATTCGCCTTTTCCCGAATAATTGTATAAATCCACTTGGGGATCAAATCTAGACAAAGCCATACCCATGGCTTTTCTCCAACCACTATTGAAGCCAGGATAGACATAATTAATTTCATCCTTATCAATTCCACCATTTTCACTATCCCATAGGTTACCAGTAACAGGATCAAAGTCAAATCCAAAGCTATTGCGAATCCCATATGCATAATATAGCGTGTTAGGAACTGAATTTCCGAATGTACCATTATCCACGGATTTACCATCTTGTTTAACTCTTAGTATCCCACTTGTTCCATCTGGTGAATTACCTCTCATAATATTCTGAATGTTACCCATTCTGCCGCCTACATCCCCTACAATAAGATATACATTATTATCAGGACCTATCACTACTTTTCCTCCATTATGGTTGTTTTCATGTGCCAGTATTGGCGATGTTGCAGGCAAGTTCAGAAGCAAGAGTGGATTTACAAGTGTGTCATTAACAAGTTCATACCTGTATAATCTGTTACCGATGACAACTCCTGAACTATTAGCCTCACTATAATATAGAAAGACAAAGGTCTTTCCTTCTTGACTCTTTGATATTGCTATCCCCAACATTCCCAATTCTACTTCTGTTGCCACTTTCGCCTGAAGTAATGGCTTTTCCTGAAGATTTCCATTTAAGATTCTCTGGACTTTACCTGTATTTTTCTCTAGAACAAGTATATCATCTGGTCCAAGAAATGCCATGCTAGTTGTTGGCCCCTTGAGTCCATCCCTAAATATTAGTTCAACTTTCAAAGAAGGGTCAATTAATACCTGTCCACTACTCTCAGGTCTCGCCCTTACGTAAAATGCATGAGAAATATTGTTGTCGTTAAAATTTGTAATAAGAGCAAAAGTAGGAAAGATTAACATAATTAAGGACCCAAAAAGCATAATATTTTTTTTAATCATCAGTAGAAAAAGTTTTGGTCAATCTTTTATCTGTTTTGACGAGAGTAGTCGTTGTTCTAATTAGTATTTGTTGCTCATAGATTCTCCTAAACCTTGGCCCAATGAGCCAATTCAATTTTTATTAGTTTTATATAGAAGCAGATAAATTCATTAGTTTTTAACACAAAAAGACAGTAAAAAATTAGAAGGATCAAACAAATAGAAAGATAGATAATATGTGTAATCATATTTATTCTCAATTTTATGACAACTAATCTTATTTCCCTATCGTCACTGGATGATAAATATGTAAAAGAAAAAAGCAATATGAATTCAGAACCTGAGTGGTTGATGGAAATAAGGAATAATGCATTTTCTAACTATTCGTCTCTACCACATGAAGTTTCGCCACTATACAAAAAATATTCTGATGCCAATCTCCTCTATCCAGATCGGGTTTATCTTTCACAAGAGACCAAGTCTTACATACCAGAAGATTATATTAACGAAAGAATAAGAGAGCTAAAAAAGGAAACGAGTATCTTAAAAATAGGTTCGTCAATTGTTCATTCTAATGTTTCAGATAAACTATTAAAACAAGGAGTAGTTATCTCAGACCTTAAGAGTGCAATAAAGGATTACGGAAATATTATTAGGGAGAGAATGAATTCAAATCAACTTAACTATTCTGAAGATAAGTTTCTTGCTCTA
>VBPR01000128.1:4482-8369 GCA_005877345.1 Nitrososphaerota archaeon | reverse complement strand
TGCAAAAAAATAGACTTTAATGAAAATAAAGAAAAAATCCTTAGGAAATCAAAATTGAAAAAACGTCAAATCGGTCAGATGCTCAAGATGTTTCTTTGAAACAGAATCAGTTATTTTCTTTAATTCATTTTTTGCCTTTGATGAATAAGAAATGTACAATTTTTCCATCCTTTCTATAAATTCAGCAGATTGCTTGTTGTTCCTTACCAAAATGTTGAACAGTCTATCTTCATTGTTCCAGTCCATGATGTCATCATGTATCTGGTAAGCTATTCCGAGCAAATGTCCAAAACTTCCCATGGCAAAAATTTCTTCCTCTGTACCTGTTCCCAATACTGAACCAATTTTCGACGCAGCTTCAAATAATGATGCTGTCTTATTTTCAACAACCTTTATGTAATCATCATCCTTTAGGAAGGGATCTTTAGTTAGTTTTATTTCCATCATCTCGCCCTCGCTCATTTTTATTGCTGCCTTTGATAATTCTGCAGAAATCTTTGCATTATTAATTTTTGTACAAATATTCAATATTATTCCAAGAACGAAATCAGCGGTAAGAATGCTACTGTTATATCCATATTTTATATGAAATGATGGTTTACCTCTTCTGTAATTTTCTTTGTCTATAATGTCATCATGAATTACAGATTGTGTGTGTAGCAGTTCTATTGCACAGGAGGATAAAAGCATGTCATCTGTAATGTCCATCGAAGCTCGCTTTTTGGCTGAAATTGTCTCAGCCGACAAAACCAGTATAAGCGGTCTAATTCTTTTTCCACCTTCTGACGCGTATCTTAATGGCGTATAAAATTCAGACCACGAATAGAGATCTAATTCTCTTGCAAGATATTCGTCAATTTTTGACAAATAAGAACTAAATTGTTCCAAAAGAGGATTTGCTTCAATGTTTCTTCTGTTCAAGAATGAAATCTAGCCTAGACTAGTGTCCATTCATTGATATTTAATTCTTTTACAAAAAGTGGGAATCCAATTAATCTAATCTATTCACTCAAGCTTTAGATAACTTCATGAACGACCTAATTTGTTTTCCCGATATAATACGAAGTAATATTATTCTATAATGCTCCGGCCGGGATTTGAACCCGGGATCTGCGACTCGAAAGGCCACAATGCTTGACCGGACTGTGCAATCGTTATTTTATATTACGATTACTACACCACCGGAGCCACTAGGATGATGTATAATTCACAATATAATAGTTTACAGGCAAAGAAATTTGAATATTTACGTTATGAGTTTCTAGACTTTATCGGACAAGTCGCAGGTTTGGTATAATCAGAACAAAAAAGAATTTCTTGAAAATAAAATCTTGAAAATAAAAGATATTATCACATAAGGTTTTATTATATGTTAATGATGATTGATATTGATGAATGAACTGATTTACAAAATAGACCAAGAAGTAGAGAAGAAGAGTCTTTTAAAACACCCATTTTATAAGATGTGGTCAAACGGAGAATTAAGCTTAAATCAATTACAAGGATATTCTCTAGAGTATTTTCAATTAGTGAAAGTAGTTCCAGAGATGGTTAACAATATCAAGCTAAAGATGCAAGGATCCATATTAAAAAGTATAATTGAAGAGAGTCACAAAGAAGAGTCAAGTCATATTGATCCATGGATAAGATTTGCTAGCTCTCTTGGAGTACAAAAACAAGATCTGTTGAATTATGTTTGTGGTGAAAATACAAAGAATGCAATATCGTCTCTTGTGGAATTAACTGAGGACTCAATAGATGAAGGTATATGTGCAATGTATGCATACGAATTGGATTTGCCGAACATAAGCAGATCAAAAATTGAAGGTTTGCATGAATTCTACAATATGTTTAACGATGATTCGACAAACTACTTTGAAATACATCAAGAAGCAGATGTCAGACATGCAGAAGTATGGAGGAGTATGATAAAAAATATTTCAGATCACAAACATGATATTTGTTTCAGCGCAGCTGCAAAATCTCTTAATGCACAAAACTTATTGCTAGATGCTGTCTATGAAAAATATGTAAGACCATTTAACTAGCCGAACAATTTGTCGTCAAATAAAAAAACTAACGCTTGTAGAGATTCTAGAAATAAATATTCTCTCTTTTCAAAACCTTTATACATATTTTCATATCGAAAAAGTTTGTCGGGCCCATAGCTCAGCCTGGTTAGAGCGACCGGCTCATAACCGGTCGGCCGGGGGTTCAAATCCCCTTGGGCCCATTATGTATTCGGGTTCATATACTAGGGTATTTACCATATTATTCAAGGAAAAAGGGAGCTACAATAGATAATGCCCACCAAACTTTCAACAATCATAAAGAAGATCGAATCAGTTCCAAATCCAGATAATGCTAGATTGATATTTGAATTTCATAAATTCATGAAGTCAAATGGCTCTTCCAACTGGTACGTCATACCAATTGAAACAACGCATGAATGTATTTAAGAAATATGCTCTTTTTAAGCTACTGCTCAATAGGTAGCTATGTTTATTGATAATGTAACTAACATCATGAGATTTTAACTTATATTTTATCACTGATGATATAACTGATGGTATAACAGTTGATATCATTGGTAATGTTTCACATGGCTCTCAGCGAACTACTTCATGGTTTGGAATAAAAAATATTTTTGTGGTATAATCCCCAAGAATACCTAATAGATTGATTCATTTTCTGAATTAATGAAAAACATCAAGCTATTTGGTTTATCCCTACAAAGTTGCAACCAATCAGATATCCCAAGCGATTAGAGAAAAATTTTGTATTTAATACAATAGCACAAGAATTCCAATAGTCACCATACAAATCATATAAAGACTAAAATTATTGACTATTGAACCCCTATACATCCAGGGTTCAAATCCCACGCTTTGTGTACCGTATATCTCTCTGCCTTTCCCAGTGAATGCATCTCTTAGTCTTTTGAAGAGAAACAAGTGACAAATAAATCTTAAAGTTGTTAAGTTATGTTAAAAAGCTATACAATGATGTAAGTAGTCGTCCGAAGTAATTCTTCTTTTATTACTGACGTATGAAACCTTTCTTGTCCATGTATGTTTCCCGTGACCACTGCTCCATTTCTTGGTCGGACAGTTCGGCTCTTGCTTTGAGGATAGATTCTGCATCTTTTCCTACAGGATTTCTTATCTCTGGATTGGGTGAATTTAGCACATCTAAAATTGTTTGAGCCACTTTGGAAGGTTGTGAAGAGTATGCAGTAATTGCCTCAAATCCTTCAAAGACTTGTTGTACCTTCTTAGCGTACGGAGATTTACTTGAATCAAAACCTTTGGCGTTTTTGCTATTGTCCAAAAAGTTACTACTGACATATCCTGGCTCAATCAATATTATTTTTATGTTAAAGTCATCAAGTTCTTGTCTCAGAGATTCTGTGAATCCTTCTATGGCAAACTTGCTTGCATGATATGCAGTTAAAAAAGGAAATAATCCTACTATCCCTCCAACAGAGCTTACATTTATTATTGTACCATTTCCCTGTTTTCTCATGGTTGGTATCACTGCTTTTGTGGTTCTTATCACACCAAAAAAATTTGTTTCAAACTGCTGTTTTATCTCGTCAAGGCTCGATTCTTCAACAGGGCCAAAAAAGTCATAGCCCGCATTATTGACCAGAATGTCTATTCTATCGTTTTCTTTGACAATCTTGTCTATAGCATTATTTACGGACAAATCGTCGTTTACATCTAATTGAGCTACGTTTAGTAGGAGATTTTCCTCAGCGGCAATTTTTATTAGCCCTTCGCTCTTACTCATGTTTCTCATAGTTGCATATGTTTTGATTTGGTTTCTTGCTAACAGAAGAGATGTTTCATAACCTATTCCACTCGAACTACCCGTCACGACAGCTA
>VBPR01000128.1:0-4477 GCA_005877345.1 Nitrososphaerota archaeon | reverse complement strand
ACAATTATCACATTGTAATATATTAATGAATATACGACAAACAAACGACAAAATCTGATTCTCAAAAGACCCATGGACATGTACGTTTCGATGTCTACCAATAGGCTAGCTACAAGGGTTTACCAATGGTAATTCTAGCATTACCTCGCAAACACGATAGAAGGGTTCGAGTACCACTCCCGGCGATAAATTTGGATTCCCTATAAAATTTATTGACTCTTTAATCAGACAATAATTGCATTAATTCCAAAATAGCGATACGTTACTATAACAGATATCAAATATAATGCGTATCGTACTTTTCTAATATGCATGTCTATTTAATAGAATATGATAGATTCTTTTAGGAAATGAACTCCACTTTTCTATTAGGAACAAGCAGATACGAACCCAATTTTACATACGTATTTTAGTTATTCAGAACTAGCTAGCGTTTGATATGCTTACTCTTTACCGCTATAGTTATATTATATTTTGATTAGCTTGGCTCTCATATATCATGGTTGCCAACAAAAGGAAGATTTTAGTTACAGGTGCAACAGGACAACAAGGTGGTGCGCTAGCCGATTATTACTTCAAAAAAAACATGAAGTCTATGCGCTTATCCGCAGTACTAAATCAGAATCACCTAAAGCACAGAATCTAAGAAATCAAGGAGCCAAGCTTGTAGAAGCGGACCTTGATAAACCTGATTCATTAGAACAGGTAATGAATGGTATAGACTCAGTATTTCTTATGGGAACATGGGTAGAAGTAGGAACTGAAGGTGAAATCCGTAGAGGAAAAATGATGGTGGACATAGCTAAAGAGAAGAAATTGGATATAAGATATACGAGTCTCTTTGAGCTACACAAGATTTCCATAGATTCAAGCTCAAGGAAGAGGTATTGAATGAGAAGAGAAGGATTTAGGTAATAAAAGGATAAAAATCGCAAACATCAGATTCGATGATCCGGAAAATCTATCAGACCCGCGCCGCATATTTATTGATGTTATGGGTGATTTGGAACAGGGAGGATATTCCATACTCCCATAGTAAGAATGAATCAATAAGACTCAAGCGAGCAGGATTTGAATGTGCAATCACAAAGAACGCTGTAAATGATCTCTCGACATTTCTCAAAAATAAGAATATGATTATTAGAGCAGAAAATTTTACATTTTGTATTGAAGCGAGAAAGCTTGGATAATATCCTATTTATTTATAAAGATATTTTAGATAGTATTTCAAGAAAATGATCATGAGTAATAAAAAATAGATTAAAAGATACTTAATCGATTATTTATTTGGTTGATAACAACTACTTTTCAAAAATATTTGAAAAGATCAACTTATTTATGATGATCTTTAATTTCAAATAATGAAAAAGAAACAAAAAATATCAACATTGCTTATAATAGTAACAATTGTCACTATTGGAACCTTCTTTTTTATTGGCAGTATTAGTTCGATAGAAGCCGTGAAAAGAGATAGAACGCTTCTGGCAGATTATAAAAATTTAACAGAATTAGTTGGTGATATAAAAAATGGTGATTTTAATGACGATCAGATATCTCTGAATGACTTTAAAAATTCAGTTGCTTATCAACATGCAGATGAAAATATGCAAGATTGTATAAAATTGGCAGCAAAAATAGGTCATAATCTTGGAGACAATGAAATAGTTCACTGTTTTAAAAATGAAGATTATTTTAAACAAAAATATTCAAGAGGTAATAACAGCGCCAGCAATACGAATATCAAGAGTGCGAACAGCATCAAAAATGCAACGAGCTCTGATACTAATATGACTGGTTCCAGTGCTGGCGCTAATGCAACGAGCTCTGATACTAATATGACTGGTTCCAGTGCTGGCGCTAATGCAACGAGCTCTGATACTAATATGACTGGTTCCAGTGCTGGCGCTAATGCAACGAGCTCTGATACTAATATGACTGGTTCCAGTGCTGGCGCTAATGCAACGAGCTCAAAATACGAATAAAAGTCTGTATTTTCAGATCGGCGGAAAGGCATGAAAGACCGAAGGGAAAGACAATAGGGAAGGATATCGATCTTGAGGTTGACGACGACGTATTTAACATATTCGTCAAGAGAGCTTTATCGCAAAGCCAGAGCTAAAGCGTGAAAAGCAACGGAGTGACGAGCGATTGCTGAAGGAATGAAACGAGGGCTGCACCTAGGCTGTCTGCTACTGATCCTATGCTAAACGGAACGATTTGTCAATTACCTATCCTTACAATGGAGAATATGATAGCAGGAATATCGGGCTCGCCAGTTGGTGCAGTATTAATGAGACCGCAGCCTTGACCGGTAGCAGATACTGACATCACTGTATCTATGGTATCATTCGCTTTCAATGGCATAATTGCTTGTGATACAAGGACAACAGTGTCATTTCTTGTATTGACTGAAAAGCGAGTATTACTATTCGCTACATCTTGATTATTTTGTTTAAGCCACAAATCAACATTACAAGTTGTATTACCTGAAGTCTTTCCCACCTGACCTGATGCTACGATAAAGTAAGATCCATCTTTATTGACAATCACATCAGCTGCGTTTCTAGAAGTACTGTGTGTAATACCCCCATTGATGTAATCGTTAGAGTTCATAATAACATATACTGGCTTAGTAACACCTGGTTGGATTGATTTAGTATGCGATAATTGTGCGGCTGGTGTACCTGCTGTAAGTGGAGCCTCTTGCGCTATGGCTTGAGGAATAGCCATTGTAACCATTGCACCTTCTACTATCAACGATGCTGCTAAAAACATTAATATTGATTTCATTGTATAGAAGATTCATATAGTAGACTACTTAAAGTTTTTAACACGATACTCTGTAACATATATCTGAAAAGTGATATAGAAAAATAGAGCGCTAACACCTACACTCAAGATGAATTAGAATTCTAGGTTTTATACATGTATTTAACAAATGTCGGATTTGATATTGCATAAAGTCTGTAGTAACGAAATAGAAAGTCAAAAAGTGTATAACATAAAGTGACAAATTATCTTTGTGCTTTTGCAAGTGAGTATGTTAGCGCCCCTGCCGATACTACCAAAGATATAATAAATCCGACTAAAATAATTATAATTTTTCGTCAAATCTTTGACATTTTCTAGAGCTTGGATGTCAGTAAAACTTGAGGATGACGGTGCGATATTATACAAAATCGACTATGACTATATCAAAAATTTAAGGCCAACTTAATCTACTATTATTGTGGTGCACTGATAGAACTGGGGTTACTAGAATCACCAACTGGACTGCTAAATCAAAGTAAACTTTAAAGCTAAGTTAATCTAGTATTATTCTGAGTCTATTGATAGAACTGCTAGCGTTACTATAACGACCAACCCCATAGCTCTAGTAGCTCTGTTACCAGACTGGTATGAAATTCCATATGGCTCTAACCGAACTCAGATTATAAACCAGATATGACTTATAATTGGGTCCTGAAATCGTATCAAATTTGATTCACAAACCCTTGGTCCCATTTTAGGAAAATTAGTTGAACCCCTTTACCAGCAAGGTTCAAATCCCACTCACACCTTCTGCTTGTAATTCGTAAAATAATAAACAAACTATAATTTCATTTATTGTACAAGGTTTTGTATTGCCAATACTTATCGGCTGCTCAGGTTGGAGCTATTCTGATTCATTTGAGAGAGGGGGCTGGGTTAAGGTATTCTATCCAGACGCTCAAACTAGAAAGCTGCAGTACTATTGTCAATTTTTCAATACAGCTGAAATGGACGCCACGTTCTATGAAAAATTCTTATGTATATGACCAAGGATACGTTCACAACAATGACTAGAGCGACTCCAGACAATTTTGAATTCTCGATTAAAGTGCCTGAAACAGTTACACATGATAAGCGACTTGACGTAAGTAAAGGAGCAATGGCACTTTTGGATGAGTTCCTTGAAAAGACATCGCCTCTAAAATCTACTAATAAATTAGGAGCTGTAATTATTCAATTGCCACCAAGTTTTACAGTTAAAGAATTTAGGAATACGGAAGAATTTCTTGATAGGCTTCCCAGCGGGTATGATTACGCAATTGAATTTAGGAATCCCTCTTTGAGTACCGAAGGACCCTGGGAGATGTTGAAGCATTATAATATAGCAGCCGTAATGACTGATTCTCCTGAACCTGATAGATTGCAATTCCTTTCAGAACCCATCACAACAGCAAAACATGCCTTTATGAGATGGCATGGCAGACAGGTAAAACCTAGATACAATTATCTTTACTCAAGAGAGGAATTAAAACCGTGGGTCGACAAGGTCAGACAATTATCTAATGAAACAGCTGTTGTAAGAGGCTATTTTAATAACCATTATGGAGCTAGAGCCGTGGTAGACGCCATTGAATTCAAAGAAATGCTCGGCAAGGTCTTGTCTGAGAAGCAAAAAGCTCTACTAGAACACGCTAGAAATTTCTTTTTTGAAGCTTCTAGACAATCA
>VBPR01000097.1:1414-5910 GCA_005877345.1 Nitrososphaerota archaeon | reverse complement strand
AGGATGACAAGCAGAATATATCTTACGACGCAGTTGGTTTATCCACATACTCGATCAGTCCTACTATAGTATCATCTTATTTGGCTGTGTTTGAGAGCTTCTGGAGACAGGCAGAACTGTTCGAAAAGATGAAAGAAGTCGAAAAATTGCAGAAAGATTTTATCAATATGGCTGCTCACGAATTACGAAATCCCATTCAACCCATAATCGGATTTTCGGAATTACTGTATCCTAAAATTGTCGATCAAGAACAACGGCGTCTTCTTGACGAAGTAATATTGAATGCAAGGAGACTTGAGAGACTTGCACTAATAATGTTAGATGTCACCCGTATAGAGAATAATTCTTTGGTCCTTACAAAAGAAATTGTTGATATAGGTAAGGCCGTAAGAGATATAGTCGAAAGCTATAACCGTAAATTGGAAGAGAACGCTAAAAAACTAGTAGTAATCCACGATGGCATGAAAAGTATCAACGCTACGATAGATAAGGTCAGGATAACGCAAGTGATCTGTAATATTCTTGATAATGCTGTCAGTTTCAGTCACGAAGGAAAAATTCGCGTTATACTGAATAAGGAAGAACAAGACGGACAGACCTTTCTTATCATTGGTGTAAAGGATATGGGACGAGGTATAGATCAAGAAATTTCGTCTAAACTCTTTACAAAATTTGCCTCCAAGTCTGATATGGGGACAGGACTAGGACTCTTCATTTCAAAAGGGATCGTTGAGGCGCATGGAGGAAAGATATGGGCAGAAAATAATGCTGATAGAGGTGCAACATTTAGTTTTAGTCTGCCGCTTAAAACTTGAATACTGGATAACCTCCATTTTTGCAGAAAATACGAGAGGTATATCCAGTAATGAATGTGGAAGGTGGATGGTGAGTTTTAAGTACATTCTAAGTCTTCAAAATAACCGAAAGCTCTAAATTGTTTAATAAAGGCTAGTAAACTAACTTTATTGATATGAATATTCAAAATAATTAAAATGAGTATGACTAACAAAAAAGTTAACACTAGTGAAGGTAACAGAAAGATAATGAGCGAGATCAAAAATCCTAAGATTAATGAAAGGATATTTCTATTATGTGACCAGTGTTTCTGGACTGTAACCTGTCTAGATAAAGGTTATTTAGATAAGACATTAGCAAAAAATAACAGATGTCCCCGTTGCAATCAAGATCAGATGTCTAGCTTTCCTGTAATGCCTAACGATGCATTTACCTACAGCTATTCTAAAAAGAGAGGTATTGAATTAACCTTTGGCATCAGAAAGATAAAATCACAATAGAGCTGATCTTGTAATTGAATATAGAATTCCTTGCAAAGATATCAGATGGCGAATCAAATGGATCTGCCTCAATAAACAAGTGTATATCATCTGGCATAACTCTAGCCTCTAATATCTTGTATCCCTTGGTCGGAGCTATTGTCTCTAGTTGTTCACTCCTGGTCTTCTTCTCCTCCTCCCTTCTTTTGGAATATGATCAAATCCCTCTTTGTGTCAGGCATTAGCCACTAAGCTTAAAGCTAGGCGCCGACTGTTCTGTCATCCTTTTTACCTCTAGTCTCCTTAATTGCCAAGTCTATATATTGTCTAACTTCGTTATCATCTAACATTGAAGATTCTACTGCTGATTCTCTTTCCATAGCATCTGCGTGTTGGTGGATATGTTTTACAATTTTTTGCATAATATCTGCGTTCTCTTGTGCATTACCTAAAGTACCTAGCAGAGCATACTCCTTTGCATCTTTTCTGGCTAAATGACGCAATTCTGCATCTTGGGCCACTGACAGCGCGACTGAGTATATTCCCATGCTAAAGAGAAAAGAAGCAAGCACAAGAAAGGTACGTGCGATTGCTCCAAAGGGTGGATAAGAATTATTGGTTATCCAGTTATTGGTCGTTGGAGAAACTAAAATGGTTGAGAATGCTGCTATAATCAAATAGTTAATGATCTTATTACTAGAAGAGGTAGTTTGCCGTCTAAGATTTTTTGCCACTAAAATATATGCATAAGCTATTACAAAATCAGCTAAAACCCATCCTGCGGTACCTATTACCCTAAAGATAAGGAACCTGGGATCCATATATACAAATTCACTTGCAGTTGACTTTATTAATTGAGGAGCAAATATCCCAAATAAAAAAAGGAAAGGTGGTAAAATTATAATTGTCCAAAATATTGCTCTTCCTATTCGATCCTTAAAATAACGAAGGAAAAATGCAACAGCAACTGTTTCTGCGATAGCAATAGCAGTAACTTGAGGGACAAGAAACACATAGAGATGAATGATATTTTCTATTTTAGATAAGTGTCTGCTTGCCATAGAATTGCTAGAGTGGAAATCTGGATCTACGGAGGGTGGTCTTGAAAAGACTAATACCTTTGTATTAATTGCAGTAGTTTCTATCATGCTGATGCGAAGGAGCATCGATGATACAGCAAATGCCAATATCATGATATTATGTCGTCTGTTGACACTCGACTTGAACCATGACAAGAATTTGTAAGTGCGAAAACCAAAGAACAAGATGGCTACTCCACTTATTAAGACAATTAGAATCAGAAGGTAAGTGCTATATTGTGAAAATAACACCATTTGAACAATGATAGCTCCAAAGATAACTAAAAGTGCATAAAGAAAAATAGGTGTTGCCTTGTACAGCCTATTAAAAAACGAAGGAGCTTCAAGGTCTTTGCGCAATGCAACCATATAATCCCTAAGGGCATACAGAGCTGCAAAAAATACAGTGATACTCATTGTTATAAATAATATTACACCAAAAGAAGAATTAAGAGGCTTTCCCAAAGCGTCAAGAAAGGTGCCAAAGATTACATCGGTAATTACTATGGCCCAAACAATAAACGTCATCAAATAAGTTTTTTTGTTAATGATACTTGTAGTGACTACCAACTGCATTCTTGTAGTCTACACGTCATTATATAGTCTTACTCATTGTTGGAATACTTAGTGGTCGATCAGTATGATTATTCAAATTATCTATTTATTCAATATTATATCCTCTCAGACTTAATCAATCAAAAGAACTGGTGGAAATGAACAAGACACATACAACCAATGACCCAGATTAGGTATCCCTTAGCAACAATAATGCTGTCAATAACTATTAAAGCTCCTGATATACTCTAGTAGTTTCACAATTTAACTCAGTTGAAAATTACACCATAAAGCCCATGCGAACTCTTATTATAAGGTTGTTCGTTGCAAAATAAATATTGAAAGAGATCGGGCAGTTGCTGATTCATCCTACAAGGACCTTCAAACTTTCTAGCTTTGATCCTAATGATACATTTGGTAAAATCCGTGAGGATCTTGATAGCGAACTAAATAAGCTTAGATCAATGATGTCACGTCTACAATACAAACTTTACGTTGAAAATGAAAAATCACTTCTAATCGTTCTCCAAGGAATGGACGCATCTGGCAAGGATGGAATAGTAAGGCATGTGATAAGTGCATTTAATCCAATTTCTTGTACGGTTGAATCATTTAAGGTCCCAACAACTGAAGAGTTAGCACATGATTTTTTATGGAGAGTCCATAGGACAGTTCCTCGAAAAGGGTTCGTAGGGGTGTTTAACCGTTCTCATTATGAGGATGTTGTAGAAGTTCGTGTTCAGAATTTGGTTCCTAAATCGGTATGTTTCCAAAGATTTAATCAAATTAAACAATTCGAAATAATGCTCGTACAAAATAAGGTGAAAATATTAAAGTTCTTTTTACATATAAGTAAACAAGAGCAAAAGAAAAGACTTCTTGATAGACTGTCAGATCCAGATAAACGATGGAAAGTCAACGAGGAAGATTATAAAAAGCGAAAAAAATGGCCACAATATATGACTGCATATACAGATGCAATTATCAATTGTAACATAAGAGAAGCCCCTTGGTATGTTATTCCAGCAAACAACAAATGGTTTCGAAATTGGGTGGTAGCAAAAATAATCACAAATGCACTGATAGAGATGAAAATAAAATACCCGAAATCTCCTCTGCATCACAAAGATATCAAAATTTAAGCATAAATTTTTGAATATTGTCTGACTTTAATATGCGACATGAGAATGATATGAGTTTTATGTTTAAAAGCAGATCAGTTTCTAGATGCCGAAGTTTTTTAATAATTAATGAGCAGCTCACTAGAGGAGCTTGGGCGAGGAAATCGACAAGTACTTGAAACCTTGACTGACAGGCTCTTATGGATCCTTGTAACGATAATAAAAATGTTAGCTTAGTCAATCACGATACATTAAAAAGAAGTATAAATGCAACATATTAGGACGATTTGATTTTGAAATGACGGAACCACAGAAAGGTAACAATAATAGGCAGCCATCATCACGTCCCTTGAATCAAAAAGTTTCTAGAAAAACCTGGATGACACTTGCAATTCTAGGTTCGGCGCTTTTAATCGCTATGTACGGCGAAACTATGTTACTACCTGCAATACCTGATATCATTAAGG
>VBPR01000097.1:0-1303 GCA_005877345.1 Nitrososphaerota archaeon | reverse complement strand
ATAATCTATATTATTGGAATTACTCTTGGGGGACTTTCACCTAATTTTACATTTCTGATAGTTGCCAGAGTGATTCAAGGAATTGGTATCTCAATGTTTCCAATTGCGTTTGGTATAATACGGGACCAGTTTCCAAGAGAGAAACTTGCAATAGGTGTGGGTGTATTCAGTTCTATGTTCGCAGCAGGGTCTGTAGTCGGTTTGGCTCTAGGAGCGAATATAATAGAAAATTTCGGTTGGCGAGCTACATTTTTTTCAGTTGTTTTTGTTGCCATTGGATTATGGTTTATTATTAGACGATATATAGAGGATAACCAGGATTCTGCATATGTCATGCAGTCACCCGAGCTGAGCAATTCTCTTGATTCAACCGATAACAACATAAAAGTTCCTGATGAAACAGATACAATCACCAATAATACTAAAAACATAGACATAAAAGGGACCATAGCTCTCGCAGTTACGATAAGTTCGTTTCTCTTGGTTCTATCTTATTCACAGACAGATGATATTGAAAATTCTCAAATTGCCCTGTTTTTATCCGTAGCCACTATTTCGTTATTTCTTTTTATTATTATAGAAAAGAGATCAAAATCTCCATTGGTTAATTTCAAGTTGATGACAAATAAAATGATTCTTTCGGCTAACATCATTTTAGTTATTGCATTTCTTGCTATGTTTACAGTTTTTCAAACTATACCTGTGTTAGTAAGAAGTCCTCAACCATTGGGTTTTGGAGAAAGCGTCATAACTACAGCGCAAATTCAACTTCCATTTATGATCGTGTTTTTATTATTTGCCCCCTCTTCTGGATTTATAGTTTCTAAGCTAGGTAACGTAAAACCAACCCTCATTGGGAGTATAGTGAGTGCCATAGGATTTTTTAGCCTGTTTATGTTTCACTCCACTGGAATTTTAGTGGCTACAAACCTAGCTGTAGTTGCCGCAGGATTGTCACTAATGCAAGTTGGTGGCTTTAATATTATTCTACAATCTACGCCGAGAAAGTTTAGCGGAATTTCTCTTGGAATGACTGTTCTCTTTAATTTAATTGGAGCTTCAGTTGGACCTGCTATTGCAGGAATCTACATGCAAGCTAATCAAGTATTCGTAAAAGGAGTTATCGGTTCATTTCCCTCGCCTGATTCATACAATCTTATATTTTTTACTATAGCTCTAACTTCACTAGTACCAATAGCATTATCAATTTTCATAAAAAAGAAACTCTCCTACCAAGTTCTCGTTGAATGATAATCTACGTACTACTAAATCAGCATTAATTTTTTTTCTTTTTTTGTGACTA
>VBPR01000096.1 GCA_005877345.1 Nitrososphaerota archaeon | reverse complement strand
TGTTTTTGTCGGTAGATCCGTCATTTTTGTTTTTGTCGGTAGATCCGTCATTAGTTTGAGATGTACCGTCATTGTTGTTTTTGTCGGTAGATCCGTCATTAGTTTGAGAAGGATTAGTAGAGCTTCCAGTATTGATGTTGTTATTCGAGCCTCTTAGAAGAAATGGATTTTCATTGCTTGTTTTATTATTTGGGTTGGATACTTGACCATTCACATATGGTGTGGCGTAAATGCTAAGAAATAACAATACAGTAATTAGCCCAATAAGCAAGGTAATCGTACTTCTCATAAACCTGAATACACTTCATCATTGCACTATATTAAATTAATGCATTTCACTATCATCGTATAGAAAATTAGTCTATCAGTTTTCTACTGAAAAATGTACTAGATAAGAAAGTGTATTGAATACCGTCGAAATCATGAAATATTGATATCATAATGAGTAACTAGATGCAAGTTTAAAATCTGATAATCTAGACTTTACAGTATACTTCGTTGCTTATTTCAGTAATGAAAAATCACATATCCAAAACGGTTACCATAAAATGGTAAGTATCTACAGTTTGTCTCTTATCAAAGATAAGCCACAATTTGATGATAAAATAAAAACCCACTTAAAATTGAAAAATTACATAATTATCCGTTAGTTAGATCTCTTGAGTTCCTTGATTACCAGGCTCATGTAATCTCTGATATCATCTTCAGAAAGCGATGCTTCAATGCCGCTATTTTCCTTCATTTCATAGGAAGTTTTTTTGGCAATGGTTAGAATGGAGGTTTGCAATTCTCCCTCCATTTGTGCAGTACCTATACTATCTAATAACTTGGACTGCTCCATTACGGATTTTCTTATAGTTTTTCGTAAAGTCAGATCTTGGGAAAATGTAACAGGTGAGGAATATAGACCGACATATATCAAATAAGTGGAGAGCCCAATGAATGTAGTCGAAACAAGGCCAGCATCCCATAAGCAGCAAGTATCAAGTAGTCTCTAATAGCAGTACCACGCCTAAAAGTTCTTGCGATAGAAAGAAATGCGGCACCAAATATTATTCCTGCGACAGTAGAAGACATTGATACTACAAGAATACCCCTTCAATTGTTCCGGATATAATTTCTAACAAGATTACCACTGGAGTAGTTTAAAATCTAAAGTAAAACATTCAGTAGTTTAGGCTGATACGTTTAGTCACATTTTGACGAGAATCAGGAGTAGGCATTGAGAGGAATTTTGAATAAACTTGTTCATATTGAAAAGCCCGTGATAAAAGATCTGTTGAGATATCATCTTCTGTTTTGTTTCCCGATACAAGATAATTTCTAAAGTGTCTGTAACTATCAGTTTCAGATTCCAATGAATTTACTAATGCATCATGAACATACTTGTATTCTCTGGGATAAATCATATTTTTTGCAATAACGATAAGATTCTCAAACTTTGGCAAATATGAATCTGTAATTAAGACCAGGGTAGAATTATCAAATTGGCCCGAAGTCCACTTTCGAATTTCATCCTGATACGATTTGGTCAATTCCTGTGACTCGTTCACGAGGTGACTTAGGGTTGAACGAAAGTACTCTACACCTGATTGAGAAAAACTAACCATTTTATTTGAGTATTTAGAATTTCCCTCAATCGTAGAGCTCCAGCAATATGTATATGGTAAAACTAAGGTAACAAGCAGAGATGCTAATATTTGTACTCCGTGAGATTTACTTATTGACAATACTTAAGAGATCCCTATCGTTTCTAATTAGCAGATTGACTACTTATAAACCTAAATTAATTATGTGTGTGGGAATAAATTTACGGTCAGCAGTAAAGTGAATAATTAAACCTGCAGTGTTTTACGTTTTCCAATTTCATTGCAATTGGAATCAAATAATCTGTTCTCAACCAACTTCACTATCCTTGTACTTTTTTTAATTCACATTGAAATTCCTTTACTATTGTCTAAAATTAAATAAATATCCATTGTATGCGGTCATGTTTAGAAAGCACTATAAAGAAATTGACTATTAAAAAAAGCTTATACAATTAAATAAACCATCTGGGTATTTTCAAGTTTTTTCGCGGACTTTATAAGGAATTAGTTGAGGAGCGTTGCCAAGAAGCTTAATTAAGGCATTACTTGAATTAATAATATGCCTACATTAGTGCACTTTGAAATACCTACTGATGACCTAGAAAGATCAAAGAAATTCTACAGTGAATTATTCGGATGGAATTTCGAGAAATGGTCTGGTCCTGACTCGCTACCAGAAGGAATGGAATATCTGATTATTACCACCATGGATGATAAAGGCAATAAATCTATTGGCGGAGGAATGATGAAAAGGCAGAATTCCCAACAACAGGGAATGACAAACTATATTGACGTAAAGTCAGTAGACGAGCATTCTGATAGAGTAATGCAATTAGGGGGTAAAGTTGTTATCCCAAAAAAACCTATTGCTGGAATGGGTTATTTTGCTGTGTGCCTTGATACTGAGAATAACACTTTTGGTATTTGGGAAACCGACCCTAACGCGAAGTAATTAAAGACTTACCATTATCTTTTTTATAATACTGCCTAGACAAAATATAGCTGTATAGCAAAGACGAAAGGAGAGCTATACAATTTTGAGGGAGAGCGTTCAATACGATGATCAACTTTTATAAGACGTTTCCAGTTTTGTCTACTCAACTAAGCTGCAAATACTTAAAATATCTGAAAATGGCTCCAATCTGCTAAGTATTTCTTAAGTATTTTAAAATAAACTTGACAGATCTTCGAAGTACGATAATGAACTAGATGTTTCTTGGGATATAGCTTATTATAATCCTTTGTCGGATATTAGTTGTGATCATTACTAAGCAGAATACCTTTACCGTGTACGTATCGATATTACAAGGTTTTAAAATTCAGAACTATCAGATAGGAGGATTATCGGAATGAACATCACAGAATCTGAAGCTCCCTATGAAATAACAGCTAAAACTTGTGGAAGTAAAGAGAATGGGAGAAAAGTGATATATTCATTTGTTGAGTCTTTCCACAACCTATCCAAAGATAAGAAGGATATAATAATATCAGAGATACATGCTTGCGATAGATTGAAAAAGTATGCAAGAGATGACCTCGATAGAGAAGTAATTGAATCTGAAATTACTGATCTAAAGATGGCGTTGGATCTAATGACATAGATACAATCTATAGTTAAGATTGAAATTACAATGCTTAAGGCAGTGCCGCGTTACTCGTTGTAGTATTGTTTAAAAATCAATTCATTACCCAAAATTCAAACTTTCAATGGTATAAAGGAACACGTATGGCTTTAAACGCGTAAGCACCTAAGCTCAGAAATTATTTTGGCTGAGATGAGTATCGTAGAAACTTGCTAAATAATACCAGTTGAATTCAAATAAAAATTTGTATTCCAATAATGTTATTATCTCGATTGTTTCAATTCTATTTCTTTTGTTAATCGCTGTTACTCTAAACAGAATTATTATTAGATCCTATGGATAATTGCCTGCACAGGCAGTATATTAACGGAAGCTGTGGTGTATCCATAAATTATCCATCACACTGGAAATTAGAACAAAAATACTGGGTGATGCTACTACACCTGTATGTTACTTAGTTGGAGTTCAACCAAACAATAATGAAGTCTTCAAGAGTATTGTAGGAATAAATTGGGTGTTATCTCACATTTCAGGTATGTCATTGGAGAGTATAGACTAGCGAAGGGCGTAATATTACTATGGAAGAATAGGCACCACTGAAACATCCGAAACCATCAAGATTGCAGGTCAAAATCCTCAAAAACTCGTCTATACTGCACAAGAGTAAATAACGATAGATTGAAGAAAATGGAATTTAATATTTTGCATCCTAAATAGAATATAAAACAACTTTTGATACTGCAAGTACATAAAATTGTTAAAAACACATTTCAACTATTGAAAAGATTATTAAAAACGTTTGAGATAGCTGAACCGCCACTTTGCGAAATAGCTTGCTTTTGCATTTGCAACACACACGTGTGTTTCCTACCCTCTACCTTCTTTTCTTTTTAATGATCTTGTAAAACAGGTCGACCATTACCGGTAGCTCGAGGTAATCTATGAGAATGGCAATCCATGAGAGGACATAAGGAATTTCTACAAAACTGAAATTGAAGAGACTGGTATACACAACCTCGTC
>VBPR01000095.1 GCA_005877345.1 Nitrososphaerota archaeon | reverse complement strand
TTGTTATCTACAATTCAATGTTTAATATCCATCTCGCTTTTACCTTAAACATGTCTGAAAATTTGGAATTCTGTCCTAAATGCAAACAGGGTCACCTTAGAGATACAGGCGACACCGCTGTTAAAGTTGAAATTAAACCGCCACTCAGACAACCTAGCAGCAGTATGAGAGAACGAATATGTGATCACTGTGGACACAGACAGATTGACCAATATCTTAATGAATATGGAGAACCAGCGAGCGATCTGTTAAGTGGCACAGCAACTAAAGCCAATCAAGAAGACAAAAGAGAAGAATAAACTTTCTATTTTATTTACTGATAAAAAATCGAAAAACATTTTATTTCCACTTCAGGCGTAGCGTAAAAAGTTAATTTCTATTCTTGTTCTTGTACGATGCACACAAAGCACAAACGACTAAATCATCATTGAATTTTTTTGTTTCCATATAGAGAATCTAGTTTTTGCTTCTTATTCATCAACCCATGCGATTACACATTTATAGTGCGTGTCGCACAACTCCACTGTATTTAAATCCCGCATAGAAGAGACACTCCTAGATGCCTTAGAATTACACTGTGGTGCTTTTTCTGAAGTCCCGGCTTGCGTTAAATGCCACAAGCATTTACCCTCAATCTCCATAAGTAAATGAACTGTATCTTTATATCAAATAAAAACGTTTGATGAGAGATTAATTTTGTAAATTTCTTTAGAATTTTTACTTACTTTTTAGATGAGATAAAGGAAGCAGCGCACTATACTTTTGATAATATAAAGTCAGGATTTAAGGTGACTAGCGCACGATACTTTAGATAATATAAAGTCAGGTTTTAAGGTGGCTAGCAAAAAAATCTCAGATCTATGACTAGTAGAATCGACGCTTGAAACTTCGTCAGTTTCCAATCATCCCCATTGATTAGTCGTTATTTTTGCCAGTCATTCCTCACATTTACAGATCCCATCTTAGCATTAGAAAATTTTTCTATTAATAAGAACGAATATGTGCTCATAATTTCTGATCTAAGAATGCCTGAACCAAATGGGATGGAATTCATAAAGAGGATAAAAGATATGAATCCCTTAGTAAGAACCATCTTGATGACTGCATTTGTAATTAAAGATGAATTATTTCAAGATACCTTGAAAACCAGATTTTCTGCAAAAGCCAATAAAATTCAGGTTTGCGTGATTGGATATCTAGTTTTCATGAAGGCATGTTCCACTGATTGGGGCCTAATAAATACGAACAGAAACAATATTATAATAATTATATTATTTGTGGAGTTAACATATTGCATGAGTCAAAATGAACTAGAATCTAGGTATATGAAAAAATTCCAACGAAAAATGAGTAAGGCGGGGCATAAAGACATAATGAAAAATCAAGAGATTAATACATCCATTAGCTATAATTCGGAAACAGAAAGAGAAAATGGTTCAAGCCTTAAGCCGATAGCACTAAATGAAATAAGTCTAAAAGCTTACTATAAAAAGAAGAAAATACCATTTTAGGAACTATCTAAATGAATTTCGTTATAAACTTTTTAGAATTAAATTGCGATCGATGTACTAGCTATCTTATTGCTATGGATTTTTCACTAAATTAAGAGTCGACTTGACAAAGATAATTATTCTTTCGGGTTTAATAATGAACCTAGTTGCATCAATCCTAATTGGATATGGCAGGATTTTTAGGTCTAAGAAAACAATCGAGAAAGAATCTCAAACTAGTGGTAATGAAAATGTGTACGAAGAAAGGCATAGGTTAATAGAAACTAGAGTAGCTCAAATAGGCGCAGTTTTATTGGCAGTCGGATTTGCAGTACAAATATGGGGCAATTTGACAGATAGTTAATGACGCGTTAAGGGTTATAAGAAATTATGACTAAGGATAAGTGATGAGTACGCAAGACCTATGTACTGGTTGCCGGCATGCCAGAGGTAGTCATAAAAACGACTTGGGAGAAACAGGAACAACATGCAGCTGGCCGAATTGTGGCTGCGAACAATTTCTAGCCTGACACATCCAACACTTAGAAGATGATTAATTCCTTATACTGTTATCAGCAATCTGATCTATTAATTCGGTCAACTCTAGTTTCTTTATCAGTCTAATCCAATTAAAATAATTTCAGACTAGTTGACTATTTGTCAACTAATAAAGGCAAGTCCTGATTCTATGAATCAGAAAAAGACTAATAAATTAAATTTTATCTAAAGTTTTAAATGCTTATCTTTTGCTAATTTTGATTGCAGGCGTTTATAAGAGATGACTACGTACCTAACTTTAGAATGAAGATCATGGATGTGGTAGAAGGTTGTTAGCCTTCTTTGCCAAATAAGAAGAGGAATAGGTTAGTCGCTATAATAGATGATGAATTAGATATTACCGTACTTTTCCGGGACGCCATGCGGGGGATTCAAGGAATTTCAATATTTACATTTACAAATCCGATAATGGCACTCGAGCACTTCAAATTTAACAGAAACGATTACCACCTTATAGTATCTGACTTGAGAATGCCCGGTATTAATGGAATAGAACTAATAAAGAGAATAAAAGAATTGAATCCTTTAGTCAGAACAATATTAATGACTGCCTTTGAAATTGACGATGAATTATTCCAAAAGTATGCTGAAGAGCAATTAATAAATGGATTTCTTCAGAAACCCATAATGTTAAAAGATTTGGTTAAAGAGGTCGATAATCAACTACATATTCGCCAATTACAAGAGCACAAAACTAAATTACAATAACTTTATCTTTATGATATTCAAAGATTTTTTGCCTTTGTTCCTCTGTAAACATTAAATGAAAATCTAATTTGTGATATAAGCATAGTTGTCTCCAATTTTGGTTACAATAACCGTCATCTGATAACCTTTCATAAATTAAGAGTTCATCGATTTTCTTGGAGTGATTATATAACGACATGTCTGCAATAACAACAAGATTCTTACCCTTATTGTAAGTCTGAATCTTATTTATGAACTCCTTTAGACCAAATGCAGCAGGCAATCCCAAATATGGGTTATCAACAACCTTGGTAAAATCTATCAGTATGAGAGAATTGTTTCGCTCATACTTTTTTACATCTAATCCTTTCGTCATCAACTCTTGTCTCACCTTATCTGTTGTATCATAGTAGGGAAGAAACAAAATTGCAACATTGTTCTCTTCAATCATAAGGTCTATGTATTCAGCATAAATTTTTCTTATCGTTTCAATATTAGGATATAAAATCAGGCTATGATAACCTAGAGGTAATTTTAGTAATCGAAGGACTAAATCTTTGGAGATATCATTAAAGCTGGAATAATGGTCATTTGGATGTTTCACATAAGCTGATTGCCCCACATATGATATTAAAGTATGACTAGTTATAGATTCTAGGTTGTCTAAATCTTCGAAATTGACAAATTCTGTAAACACGATTAAAATTTAGTCAATGTAAGCATCAGACAGATTATCTATTTTCTGAAACAACTTCACGAGTTAATAGCATGAATAACTTATCTGCGACGTTTTCAGGACTTATTGGCTTGAGACTAAATTCATCCGCGCCATAATCTAAAATCTTCGTTTTGTCAGTATCCTCATCTGCTATTACTAGTATTTTTGTCTCAATATTACTTCTTTTCACATTAACAATTAACATAGCTCTTCCGTCGAGTGCTACTTGTTGACTCATTATTACAACATGAACCTTTTGGTTTCCTAATTCGTAAATTTTGGATAAGCATTCTTCTGCTGTACTCGCTTTATAGACCTCATAACCCTTTAGCCATAATAAACCTGCCAAAATAAACCTGCCAAGTTTGTAATGGCATCGTTATCCTCTAGGACTATCATAACCCGAGGCTTTTCTAATGCCATTCTACCTCTATTATATTTATCAAGTAATAAGTGTATGGCGAATTTCCATATTATTGACGACTGAATTTTAAATCATTTAGTCCTAGGTATATTCTTTTTTTATATCCTGTAGAAGCATATTAAGCGGATTTACTATCTATCTAAACAGTCGCTAATTTTCGTATTCTTTCAGGAGTTCCTTAGGCGTATGTCTGCAATTATCTTCCTTAATGTGCTTGTCTAGTACATCCAGCAGTCTAGATATTTTGTCAATACTTACCCCGCTTGTAGTCATTTTTCTATTGTACTATTGCACAATAAACTTCATAAAAGCTACAAGCGGATTGGTCAACTAGGACGCCATCACGTATTTTGAAAATTACCAAATATTAGCTTGTTATATTCTCCACGATAATTTCTTTAATAAACGGGTAAGATAGATGCAATAC
>VBPR01000094.1 GCA_005877345.1 Nitrososphaerota archaeon | reverse complement strand
GAAATATTTTGTCACAACTCAAAAGAAATCTTTGGTACACAGTTTCATCCAGAAAAAAGTGGAGAATGCGGTATAGATCTGATTCGTAATTTTGTGAATTTGTAACAAGAATTTTATTTTCCCTCTGTATTATCCTAACTATTGAAACTAGATAGTGAACATACGCTTATTCTTCCATTACTGGATAACAAAAAAGATCATGTCTGTCTTCCATTAGCAATTAATGTAATTTTGAGCTTTTGGGGTGAATATAATCTTGAAAGAGAAGCAGAAGAAAGATCAAGAAAATACAAGGATATCAAAGGTTCAATCTTTATCGAGGGCATTGAAATTGCAGAGACTC
>VBPR01000093.1 GCA_005877345.1 Nitrososphaerota archaeon | reverse complement strand
CATAGTTATAATGCCAGGCTTAATGGAGACTATTCAACATGCAACTGTAGTCACTGGATATGATCCTAAAGAGGACAGAATAATTACTTATGTTCCAGAACCAGATACTGTGGGTTCCATACCGGAAAAAAAATTCCTAGAGCTTTGGGAACAAGATGGATCTTTGGCTATCACAATTATCCCTAATGATCTGAAGATCAACGAGGAGGACAATACTAATAAAGATCCTACATACAAGATGTGCTTCGAAGCTGAGAGGTTACTTTACATCGGCAGGATAACTGAAGCAATTGAAAAATTAAGGAAGGCTATTGACATAAACAAGAGTAATGAACTTGCATTAGATATGCTAGGATCTATTTACAACGAAATAAAATCTGATGAGGCAAAGGACTATTTTGAAGCATCTCTCAAATTGAATCCAAAATTTTACTTGGCTTATCGCGGCATTGGAAATTATTATCTCAGAAAAGAAAAATATCTTCTTGCTGAAAAATATTATTCATCGGCAATTTCTATTAATCCAAATAGATTTGGTCCAATATATAAGAACAGAGGGATTGTTAGACTAAAGTTAGATGACAATAAGGGTGCAGTATCGGATCTCACTTCTTATCTAAACCAATGCCCAAACGCCCATGATAAAAACAATATTGAATTGGCAATAAAAGAACTTTCGTCCAAAATCATGTGATGTATTTAAATTAGAACATGTAGCCAGTACAATTATCTAATTTATCGTCTAGGGATCTAATGGTAACGTATCAAATTTTCTAGAATCAGGACTTTCCACACGAAATAGCTAGAAAAATGATCTAATTATATTGAGTGCGTTATTAATACCATCAAGACCGTCGGCAACTTCCTTTATTTTCTGAACGTTCTTCAGATAGGATTGATCGTCTAATATCTTATGAATTGCTTCTGCAATATGATACCCGTTAGTATTTGAGGGTCCAAGTCTTACTCCAATCTTCATTCTTTCAACTTTCTCTGAATTCCCAAGCTGTTCTCCATGATTTTGAATTGGTATTGTAACCATGGGTTTTCCTTGCTCTATTGCTTGCGATATTGCTTCATGACCCGCCCTAATCACAATTAAATCACTCAGGGCAAAGATTTCATCCCGTACCGGACACCATTCATAATACCAACCTGCAGACGAAATTCTCCTTGGTATCGTATTTCCATTTGCTTTACCTTCAGATATAATGTATTGTATGTCCTTTCTAAGGTACTTTGATCCTTCCATGATTGTTGAAATCAAATTGAGACGGGTTTCGAGGGGACCGCTAATATGCATAAATACTATCGGTTTGTTCTTCTCTAGATTTAGAGAGTACATAACTTTATCTAGAGCGCGACTGTCCCCGTGCCACTTTGATGTTGTAAATCCAATATAGTGCATTTTCTTTTTTACAGATTCCAAATTCCAAATATTATGTTCTGCTATTGTGTAAGGTGGTGGAAGATCCGGAATCAGCAATTTTTCTGCCATACTCCACACATTTCCAAAAAATTCGCCATTTAATTTTTCGAAGACTCTTGCAAGCTTGAATTCTCTGATTCTAGGTGATAGTAACAGCTTTATCTGATTAAGAATAACTATTGAAGGTATATCTAAAATTTTTGATGTTAATAATGGAGATAGCCTTGAATCTGAAACAACAATGTTAGGATTGAATGATGAAATGTTTTTTGTTTCTTGGGAAATTTGCCTTGCAAAATTCGTAAGCCATAGCGGTATATTTGCAATACTATTTTTTACGGAAAATCCCGAATTACTCCAAGCAAATTCTATAGGCGGTACCTCGACACACTCATATCCGTGATTATTAATATAAGATACTGCCTCACCATATGAAGAAAATATTATCGTTATGTTATCTTCCTTAAGATGTTCGGAAATAGAGAGTAGTCTACTGGCATGACCTAGTCCCACACCATATGGAGCTAAATATGCCCTTGCCATAATTTTCAATGTTGGCAGTTTGTTATATACTAAATAGATTCATGCTTGAGCTAAATACAATTTAGATTGTAAATGTGCATTAGAAATGAAGTTGAATTTTAGAAAGACTATATAAATATTTGTCAACTTAGGCATTTTCAGCATAAATTTCTCTATTGGGTAATTTTTCTCTAAATATTAATGAACAAAATGTATATAGTTTTGATTCAGGTAGTAACCAAGCGTCAGATGGCGCACCTGCCTTGTAGCATAAATTTGTAAGATATTCCCTAATATTCCATTTCTGTTCAACAGGAACTTGAGGTAGAAACAAACCAGAACCGTACTTACTTTCTAGTATAAGCCCGTTCCTTCCAATAACTATCTTGCTTAAAGAGAGATCAGTATTTTCTAATTTAATAAGAGAGGGTTTGGTTAACACGGAGACTTCAAAAATTATTTCATTCAGTTCTTTTTCACTGATGGCAATGAAACGAGGATCTCCAGTGGCTGCATTTATTGCAGCAACAACTACCGACTCATAAATATTCAGTGGTGGAGAAACATAACCAATGCAACCACGGAGATTTTTTTGGCTGTTTATTTTATTAATATGGTAAATTGTAACAAAAACTCCAGCCCTTTTGTTACTATTATTGTTATAGTTAATTATTTTCTTGTTTTTGATATATGACTCAACAGATGTTCTTGCTAGTCTTACAAGATGAATTCCTTCTCCGCTAGTTATATCCTCAGTGGCCATAATTTTTACACGGTTGGAGATTTAAACAAACACAATACTATTCATGTAGCAATTCGTCACCAAATATGAGCTTCATCTCCTCAAATGTTAATTTTCTCCCACTTGACATTTTCTTCAATGCCGCTTCTTTAGCAGTATTTAATAGCTCTAGATTTTCTTTTATGCGCTTGACTCTTTCCTGAGAACTTTCATATCTGAAATCACGTTTATCTCCAACATTCCCAGACCTTTTTCTAAAGCTTGCCTGCCTGGCACGTCTATATTCTATTGCATTTAGCTGGGTATCCACCATTTCTAACTTTGCTTCTGCTTCTCTTAATTCACTTCTGGCTTTTCTTCTTTCTTCATAGAGACTTTCTCTCAAATTTAGCAATTTGTCCAAACTCCCTTTTAGCTTGCCTATTTTATCTCCTAATTCGGATTTTTGTTGAAAAATAGAATTAATTTTAGTTTTGAACTTGTCATATTGAATAGAAATTGTTCTATAATCATCCTCTTTTTTGTGGATCATCTTTAGTGAATGTAACCTTGTGGCCATTTCTCTTGAGCGGGCGACTAGCCTCCTTTCTTCATCTTTAGTTAGTTTTTTCGTTTGAATATCCTTTTCAATTTGATCCAAGTTTCTTGATAAATTCATCATATCGAATCTCTCTTTTCGCAACTTATGTCCCAATGAATCGTTTGCCTTATAATCCAAATTTTTCATTTTATTTCTAATTTCCATCAAATTATTTTTAAGCTCTATAAATTTTGTATATTCAGATTCCTTTATCTCGTTTACTT
>VBPR01000092.1 GCA_005877345.1 Nitrososphaerota archaeon | reverse complement strand
GATCAATACAGGACAGCCTATAGTTGTAGGAGGTCAACCGACGTACTTTCTCCAAATCGTAACGCCAACACAAGTAATTTTTTCAAAAATACAAGAGACACTCTTCATAGAAAGACTGAAAAGTGGTTCTCTATTAGCAGGAGTCTTTGCTTCCATTATTCTATTGGTTGTATTCCTACTTAGGTGGAGTAGCACAATGGAGAAAGAGGTGATCAAAAGAACTGCAGAGTTGAATGAATCAAATTCCTCACTTGATGTAATGGCAAGAAAGCTCACTAATGCCAACGTTTCATTGTATGAAGCAAACGACCAATTAAAAAAACATGAGAAACTGCAACAAGAGTTTATAGACATGGCAGCACATGAATTACGGACTCCAATTCAACCTATCCTTGGACTGGCGGATGTTTTACATGATCGTATATCCGATAAATACGAGCGTGGACTCTTAGAAGTTATTGTGAGAAATGCAAGAAGACTTCAAAGATTTTCCTCGGAAATTTTAGATGTTACGAAAATAGAAGGCAGTTTATTGAAGCTTTCAAAAAAGCAAATTGATCTTAATAAGAAAATTGAGAACGTAATAAGTGACATTGAGAACGGAGCGGCTGATACAGAAATCAATGGTAAGAAAAATAAAATTGTCTTCCAACGAAGAGAATCAATCACTGTATATGCTGACAAGGATAGAATTTATCAAGTGATCTCTAATTTGATTTCTAATGCGCTAAAATACACTGATAATGGGACAGTCACCATAAATGCATATCTGAATCATAGTGCTAATAATCATAATAATGAAGCAATTGTCACCATATCAGATACTGGAAGGGGTATTGATTCGCAGGTAATTTCAAAGCTTTTCTCAAAGTTTACTACGACATCCGTTACTGGGACAGGTTTAGGACTTTATATTTCAAAAGGAATCATAGAAGCACATGGAGGAAGAATATGGGCTGAAAATAACTCCAATGGTATTGGAGCTACATTTTCGTTTAGTTTACCTGCTACATAATTTTACCAAAACAGTCAGGACATCTGTATAATTTATCAAGTTGATATAAATCGTTTCACGAAATCAATGAGAAAAGAGGAACTTACTGAAGCATCTTGATGGAAGTTAGCACAGAAGTAGATGGAGAATTTGATGTAACAAAAAGCGTGATGCTTTGAACAGAAGCTGAAAAGGCTTAAAAGTTTATAAAAGTTATATCTGTTCGTGTACACTAATAATTCATTATCCTCGCTTTTAGTGCTACTTTTATTGATTATTGTAATATCGGCTCCTAATTTTACTACGCTATCAGCTCAGAAACAGGTTGTCCTCTCTGGAATACTTGAAGACCAAGGCGACCCAGAAAGGTGGAAATCTTTAATTTTGCCAGCGATTAAAGAGCTAAAACATAGACATCCAGATTTGGATATTCAAATGAACTATACGACGTATCCGTATAACGAGATGAGAGACAGGCTTATATCCGCAGCAAAGAATCATACCGTTGTCGATCTGGTCAGTCTTGATCAAATCTGGCTTGGGGAATTCGCAGAAAGAGGATTTTTAACAGATCTTACGAACTATACGAAGACCTGGGGAAGACAAAATGACTGGTATCAAGAAAACTGGGATGGTGGTTTTTACAACGACAAGTTATATGCTATCTGGGCATGGACCGATATCAGGGGTTTATGGTACTGGAAAGATATGCTGCAAAAAGCAGGAGTAGATCCAAATTCTATGAGAACTTGGGACGGCTATATCCAAGCTGCAAAGAAACTAAATGCTGTACTAAGACCCCAAGGAATAGAGGGCGTGCATCTCGTTGGTGCAAGTCATTCGCCTGATATAGAATTTTATCCTTATTTATGGATGCAGGGGGGAAATATAGTGGAATTAAAGACGGGGCATCCAAGCAAAGGAACCTACTTTTTCCCAACATATAATGGCAGCGAAGGTGTAAAAGCGATGGAATTTATCAAGGCTCAGATCGACGCAGGAGTAAAGCCACAGAAAGAACATTTCTGGGGTAAGGAATTTCTTGACAGGAAGTTTGCAGTTATGCTTGAAGCTTTACAGCATCATGTTGACTTAAACACAACTGAGCAAAAAAGGGATTTTGAGCAGAAGGTTGGATTTCTACCAATGTTCCCCGTACCAAATCTACATTATAACACTTCATCTTTAATGGGGGGATGGGAATTTAGTATCCCTAGTACCTCAAATCACAAGGATCTTGCATGGGAACTAATTACGATAATGTTAGAGCCTAGCATACTTGCTCCCTACGTAGTATCACATGCCAATCTTCCAACCCAGATATCAATAGGAGAAGGTTCTCCTTATGTGATAGAGGCAAATAAGACTATTCCATATTATGATCAATTAATTAATATGATAAGCATCGGACATAGCCGACCTAATATGCCAGAATATCCACAAATAGCAGAACACATAAGGGAAGCATTGGATGAAGTTTACTATGGTTTGAAAGAACCTAAACAAGCATTGGATGACGCAGCCGCCAAATCTGCAAAAGTTTTGGGATGGTAACCATTTATACAATTCCCTGAGTGTCTTGCGAGATAAATAAGGGAAAATCTTTCCTATTGTTACTAATTTTACAATTATCATGTCTATGATTTCATAGAAAATCTTTACTATTGAAGCGACCAAAATAATACTTGAGGGTTTTTTGTGGCAGATTTCTGTTCTGGGTTTTGAAAGATAATGTGTTGATTTATAAATAGAAAGCTTGAAATCGATCTATTTTTGACTGATGTCACAAATGCTCTTATTGTAAAAGACAATAGGACAGGGTTAAAGATTCGCATTAAAAGAAATCTGACTTCAAGTACAAATTTACCCTCGTCAATAGTTGCAACGTTGGCTTTATCAAAAATTGAATATTATTAATATATTAATTAGAATAAATTCAATCTGATTATATGCAAGAATGTCTGAAGCAACTTTTAGAGTTTTTAAAATACGATTCATTGTATCCCCCGCAAGAACTTGCATTATCAAAAGGAGTAATGAATGGTAACAACATACTAGTAACAACTCCCACATCAAGTGGGAAAACATTAATCGGATTAATGGGGATGATAAATATTCTTAACATGGGGAAAAAAGTGGTATACCTTACTCCATTAAAAGCACTAGCTACAGAAAAATTTAATGAATTTAAAATAATCAGAAATTTGAGTTGTTTTAAAAATCGGAAAATAAATATTGCTATCTCTACAGGAGATTATGACTCTTATGGAACCGAATTGATTGACAAAGATATTATTATATTAACAAATGAAAAAATAGATTCAATTTTAAGGCATGAGGCAAATTGGGTTTATGATGTAGGTCTCTTTATTATTGATGAAATACACCTACTTACAGAACGTGAACGCGGTCCGACTCTCGAAATAATTTTGACAAAGATCAAACTATTGCCACAAAAACCTCAAATAATTGGAATAAGTGCAACGGTATCTAATTCAAATGAAGTGGCTGATTGGTTAAGGTGCGAACCAATTGAAAGCAACTGGCGTCCTACTGAATTGATAGAGGGTGTTTGTGATTTTGGTAAAGTTACTATGAATAATGGCACAAATTTCAAGATTAATAATATTGGAGGTATTGATAACTCAACCGTAGTAATAATAAGCCTTGCAATTAATTCAATAACCAATGATGGAGGACAATCACTTGTTTTTGCAGAGACACGTAAACGTACTGTGTCACTTGCAAAAAAAACATCCGAAATATTCTCCAAGTTTCTCAATAAATCTTCTAAACTGTCAGCACACAAGACAGGAGTAGAAATTTTAAAAGAAGGAGATGATACAGAACTTAATAGAACACTTTCAAGTACAGTCACAAAAGGTGTGGGATTTCATCATGCAGGTTTAGGAGCAAAAAGTAGACAAATTATAGAAAATGCGTTTAGAAACGGCATCATAAAAATTCTTTTTGCTACCCCGACGCTTGCTGCAGGTGTAAATCTACCAGCCAGACGTGTGGTAATTACGAGTATTTTTAGATACGATTCTGAATATGGTGGCAATGTTCCATTAAGTATATTGCATTACAAACAATTGTGTGGACGTGCAGGAAGGCCGGCTTATGATAAATACGGAGAAGCAATTATAGTCGCTGATTCGAGAACGAATCCAGAAGATCTTTACAATCATTATGTATTGGGAGTACCGGAACCAATCGTATCTCAATTAATGAATGAAAGAGCACTAAGAGTGCATGTTCTAGGGATCATAGCTTCAAGACCTAAAATATTGAAATCTGAATTACTTAACTTTTTTGAACATACATTCCTCGCTAAATATCAGGGAAATAGAAGTCTTAGCTTTGAAATTGATTCACTCTTGCAGTATCTAAGAGATGAAGGATTGATAATCATGAGAAATGATTTACTTATGGCTACTAAATTTGGTAGGCGCATTTCCATGCTTTATATTGATCCAAAAACAGGAATTCATTTCAAGAAAAATTTGGATCCCTACAATGGTAATCAATTCGATGATAATGGTAATGGTACAGATTTTTTATATTGGATTAGTGATTGTTATGATTTTTATCCGAAATTAACATTGAGGCAAAATGAAATAGGAAACTTTGAAGAAATGTTTGAAAAGCACAAACTTAGTACACACGGACTCTCAAATTATGACTATTCACTAAAGAATTTAATTATACTTTTAGAATGGATCGATGAATTGAGCGAAGCCAGGTTAAATGAAAAAATTGGAGTTGAACCGGGTGATCTCCATAGAATGGTTGAAACAACATATTGGTTGTCATATTGTCTTTATGAAATTGCAAAATTGATGGGAAGAAAGGATCTTCTGCCAGAAATAAATATACTACGGTTAAGAATTAGACATGGCATAAAAAAAGAATTGATTCCGCTTATACAGCTTGAGGGGATTGGAAGAATAAGAGCAAGGTCGTTATATAGGGCAGGAATTACCGACGTTACTAAAATTGACAAAATTTCTGAATCAAAATTAGGATCCGTACCAAAAATTGGAGTTAAACTTGCAAGAAAACTTAAGAAACAAATTAAGAGCAATTAATAATGCGTGCAAAAGGATATTTTCAGTATAGTTACAACAGGTGATTGATTTATTTGATTTATCCGTTAGACATTACTATTTATGGAATTATCGTGTCTGCTATTTCTTTTTCAATCGTATTTTTTATTACACCTGCTTTTATTGAATATCTAACTAGAAAAGGGAGAGTAGTAGTAGACTATCATAAACCTGGAAAACTGATGGTTCCAAGGCCTGCTGGTCCTGTGTTGTTGATAGGAGTAGTAATTAGTGAAATTATACTATATTTTTTAATATTAGATGTAAAAATAATCTCTGTTTTATTAACAACAATTATCGCATTTATTATAGGATATATTGATGACTTGAAAACTATGCCCGGTTGGTTTAAACCTGCAGCCTTGATATTGGCAGCTATTCCAATAATAGTTTTAGGAACCCACGGGAATTATCTTGGTTTAATATTTGATAGTGCATTCATTCCAATACTGTACATTCTGCTTATTCTATCTATAATACCGATAGTTGGTAATACTATAAACTCAATAGATGTATTTAATGGAGTGGCAAGTGGATTTATCATAATAACAATGATACCATTATTAGTAAGTGTCATACTATTTAGTAATACTAATGTCTTTCTAATTGGTCTTCCATTACTCTTTGGCTGTATTGCAATCTATCAATATCATAAATTTCCAAGTAAGATTTTTCTCGGAGATTCTGGTACATTGTTATTAGGGTCAATGTATGCTGGTATATCAATAGTAGGAAATTCAGAAATTATTGGGGTAATTGCTCTTCTACCGGCAGTAATGAACTCCTTCTTGTTTCTTTCTAGCGTAAAAAAAATAGTAGAGCACAGAGAGGTCAAAACCAGACCAGTAACAATATGTGATGATTTTCGATTAATGGCATCTAAAGATAATAGTGCTCCTGCGACACTAGTAAGACTTATTCTTGCCAGAGGTCCACTGTCTGAACAAGAAATAATAACCAGAATCTTCATATTAGCAACGTTTTCATCTATATTGGCCATTATTTCAATAGGTATACAATATGCATTTATGATTGGGAAATTATCATTATGAGATTGTTTGGACTTTTCATGCTGATTTTTATCATGTGGATAATGATAATGACGGTTTCATATTTTTTAGTCTTTATAATTGGACCATTACATATCAATGTATTCTACAATAGTATGGATCGATTGATCTCCTCTATAATTAAAGCATCGTTGGCCATTGGACTAGTAATTGTATTGATTTTATTACTGGGTTTCCTGAAAACGAAATATTTACAAAAAGCGTTACTGAAAAACTGAAAGTAAAGTCCTATGTAAATATAAAATGCATTCTACCTTAGTAATGGAACTTAAATCCTTGAAACTTTAATTAAATCTTTGAATCTCACTTCCATTCCGTACCTCTTTTCCTCACGTTTCATGTGATTGTAAATCTTAAATAATTCAAC
>VBPR01000091.1 GCA_005877345.1 Nitrososphaerota archaeon | reverse complement strand
TTGCTATTCTTAATCTTTTATTTTATTTTAATACCCTTTACATGTCAACCTTAAGGCATCTAGTAAATCATCATTACTTTTCTCTTCTTTATCCATAAGTCATATACTTTTTATCTCGTTACTACAAACTTGATATAAAATCCAATCTAGAATCCTTAGTTCGCTATCTAATTTATCAACCTCGAATATTGTATGAGTCTGATTTATGTTTAAAATAATTTCATTCATTTTAGATTCTATAATTTCACAAATGGGAATATCAGGATTTTTCATATTTTCTAGAACCCAATTTATTAATTCAATTCTATTAGCAAGATCTCTTTTGTAAGTAGTATCTCTTTTTCTCTTTCGAGCCAAAGTTTAGATTCTTCAATTTCTTTTTGTAATGCTCGTTATATGCTCATAGAATCAATTAGCAATATGAGGATTTAATATGCCAAGTGGTTTGAGGAGAGGGGGACATTCCGACTTGCTAGCGAATTCAAAGAACTCTTGAAGTCAGCAAACTGTTTACCACATTCAAATGATGAATTAGTTCGAATCTGCTTTAAGAACCAGAATCAGATCCAGAACTTTTTTCAGGTTTAAGGGAAGAATGTGAAACATAGATAGAAATTACATGATAGAATGGATACTTATAATTTTACTTTATGCGATAGGAATATCAGTTGAAATTAAACAATGAAAAAATGTGTGCTTGGTCCTAATGTGAATATAAATTTCAGTGAACCCAACCCAAATTTGCTAATGCTAGTAAAAAATTATCAGATAAGCAGAATTTAAAGGATGGTTCAGTTTACACATTCTTTAAAGTCAGCAAAAACTGCTAAAGGATTTCGTCTAAGTCATTGTTAAGGCACCGTTGACACTGCTGGTTGTAAGTACAGGAATTTTCCAAAATCTTCCCCTAACCAGATACCAGCAGGAGTAATACCGAATTTTACTCGAAAAATCACGTCAAAATCTGGAGTAGAAGGAGGATAAACACCTAAAACTCTTACTGTTACTGCTTCTACAAACCATTTGATATTAGATTCATATCTAATGTATACATTGTATGGGGAATTGTAAGGAATTGTAATAGGATCGGTAATAAACGCATTTGTTCCTAGCAGATCAGGGAGTTCTATCCTCATGTGCTGCAGTGGATCATTGTCTTTTGGATTTCTAACATTCGCTGCTCCTACCGGACCTGTGCTTCCTAAAACAAAATGATCTGTGTTACCGCGCTTGAATGAATCTACTTCTTTGGCCAATCTAAATTCACGTGAACCCGCACCTAAATAGACTGGCCCATCAGCATCAGCACCAGATGCATCGCCTGTTTTGATATCAACTATTATTTGCGTAATATGCATTAATTTAATACGTGTTTGTCATATTTTAAATTGATCGGTCTTTTTAAAATAATTTTAATGTTGATTACAGAGGATTAGATAAGAAAGATAGAAAGATCTTTGATGAAATGTTTTCTTATTCACGATTGTATAAGGTAGTATGGCTTGTAGACCAGTCTTAATTCATGCAATGGTTATGTCTATTATATTTGAACACTACAAGCAATTAAGCAAAATAGTATTCGATAATTGAAGGGACTGATGGGGCGGTAGACTTATTGCGTTGTGTGATGAACAAGAAACAACCAATTGTCCCACCAGTCGTGCTTAGGCTAGTTGTATGAATATTAAAGATAAGATTCACGTATACATTGCAATATCGTGTGACACAGTGTAATAATGTGCACGATATTGCAACCGACTGATGAAATATTGAATCGTGAATTAACCCGAGAAAGAATACAAAATCAATTAGTATTTTTATAATTAATTTTTGATATAACTTTTTTTTGACGATTGAATTTTCTGAGCGAATGATTTATTATTAGTAAGTTCATATGGCGGTAACGCTTTGTCATTCATAGTATGTTAGTTCTTAAAATCTAATAAACTTCTTCTGACCCAAGTATTATTTAGGCGGTCAATTGGAACAACCAGTCATTCCGGAAATGTCAGACATCTGTCTTTTGTTACACTCATCTTTGTTACTAAAGCAAAATAGATCAGATTCCGATTCATAACACCAGCAGTCATTATTATCTGAGCAATTTTTTTTAATTGCAAAAGTCTCTTGTGCTAGATTCAATGGAGTTATGGTTACAGCCCCGAGGATAGCAAGCGATACGCTCATTATTAAAAAGAATAGGATTATCTGTTTCAGGATCTATTTTGAGCATGCTAGATATAAAAGGATTCTAAAGCCAGTACGGCATAAAATCAAATATCAACTAATGCTATAACCTTTCTAACTTAACCTTATTGTGTCTAGTATGTTTTCTGTTAGGTCAAATTAAATGGGTTCTTCGACTAGACCAATACATAAACCCTAAAACTCGAGTCATACTAGCGGGTAAAAAAAATTGCATCAATCAAAAACTGTAATTAAGTACAGATTTCTTCAGAGATATAGAAATATGGAATTAGATAGATATAAAGAAATCTCGAGATGGTTTAATGAAACTTTTCCGGAAGGGCCCTTTTTAAAAGAGAAAATACTAGACAAATTCACTGAGATTTATCAGAAATTACCCAACGATTATTATCTTGACTATAAAGACAATCCAAATTTTGTTCTAATTAATGAAATTATGGACGAATCAACTGGTGAAACAAAAATTGAAACAATGGTTAATCCTTTCTTCTTAATGTTCGTTACACTCTCATGTAAAGCGACATATGATGCGGTAATTAGGGACTTGAATAAGGATAATAAGATATGTTCAGATTGTAAAAAAGAAAATCCAAAAGAAGCCAAGCATTGCATGGAGTGTGGTAAATTATTTTAATATTACTTTATATTATAACCATTCAGACTTAATCAATCAAAAGAACTGGTGGAAATGAACAAGACACAAACAACCAATAACCCACCAGCCCTAATGAATGGTTGCGTTACCATGTTATCTCCAACAAATTATAAAATGATTTAAACTCAACACAATTTAATTAATAGTATAACCTTTTAGACGTCAATTAACCTCATATTCGGAAGATCGGATCCGTGAATGTATGAAGAGTAATACTATTACTATATATCAACGAATAAATTAAGATTTTCTTAATGTTACCTTCTAAGAATAGAGATATTTTTACAATAACGTTCTTAGAAATACAAATATTTTTATAGTAGCCAAATCTTTAAAGTTAATAATTAGCAACTGATGGGAGGAATTTATAGTTTGAATGAACAAGAAACAACCAATTTCCCACCAGTTGTTTAGATTGTATTTACATGTACTACATACTATAAAACGGCTTACGTAGAATGTTATAAGAATATATGAATTAGTAACGTTATTCTCTATAAAACTCTGATTGTTTTACTAAATAATCATTGAATTTCTCTGTGGTAGGAAATTTTATATCTAGTAATTGGTAAAAATAATAAAATGAATTGTCCTAAATGTGATCATGAGAATTCTACTGAAGACTTAGTTAAACAACTAGCAGAATGTCCATGTGATTGTCATAATGAAACCCATTTATTCTAATATTTTTGGCCTTGCTGTGTTAGTTCCAATTTTTGTTAATTGCTTATAATGTTCAAATATAATCGACATAAGAATCGGATGGATAAGACAAGGAATATTGTTCAGATAATAAAAGATTTAGTAGATTATTAAAACACTGACGGGCCTAGAATGAAGACAGACCCACCAAGAAATAACTCGTTGTTACGGGTTTATATGAGAATATGCTCAACAAATTATTAAATCGTTAAAGTCTGATTATATAATTATTAAAAACTCGTGGGGTCACCTTAATGAATCGTAGATTGGTAAATCGGCCCACCAGGATGCATACTACTTGCCTACTAATGGGAAAAGTGATCTCTACCTTGGTTAGCCGTGAGAAAACCAGCGGACCAACCAGTTGCATTAATAATTATGTCCTACAGATAATAAATAACAAACGAAATAGGTAAAAATTTCCACATTTATAATTAGGTTTTGCAATTTTTGTAAATTCTAAACCTATTTAAAAGATAAAATTCATAATTGTACAATGCAGAGTATGAAATGCAACTATTGTAAGAAAAATTTTCATTCTCTAAATCAATTTTTAGATATTTTCGTATGTAATGTTTGCTATCATAAACTTGTTTCTAAAGTATACTATCCAAATGCTATGGAAGCATAATTATTCTTCAATTTTCTTACGCATTCATTTCGAATATTTTTACGGCTAATCTCATAAAATCAAAAACATGATAGGTATTTGTAGAAGTTTCACTATTATCTCAACTACCATTATTAAGATCACGTTATCAAACTGAGAAAAACTATTAGATAGAATTGAAAAAGAGAAAGATTCAGATATTAAACCAGAACTAAAGAAGGGAAATATTGTCGAAGCAATAGAAAATGGGTCGGATTACTAAGAGATTAACTATCTGGCAAAAAATTAATAATTAAAAAAATAGTTTTAACTAGGTTAATTGCCTAGTTGCCACCGTTACCTTTATTATTCCCGTTGTCAGTAGCGTTGTTAGAGCCTTTTGATGACTCTTCAGATGATCCGCTGGACGATTGATTTTGTTTCGGAATGAAGTCCTTTAACGACTGGCACGATTCCTTTCCTTCTTTCATGGATGAACACAGTTGGACATCCTGCATCTTAGTATTATTTGACACTTCTGCTGTTACTGGTACCTTCGTGGGGCTTCCGCCTTCACCCTGCTGAATTGTTACATCCACTGTAATACTCTTATTTTCTTGGCCTTCTTTTGCTTTCTCTCCACCCTTTGCTTTTAGAGTGAAATTCAGTGGGACCTCAATCTGTGACCCAGAAGATGACTGGCTTCCTGTCTCTGGCTCTTGCTGTGCTAAACTCATCATTGGATACGCGATAACCAATGAAAGAGCAAATGTCGCTACCAAAATTAATGATTTCATATTCAAAATCTACGTAGGACTTCAAACTTTATAATAGTTATAACAAAATGTCTTAACTTGCTATAAGAAAATCGTATAATTTGAAATACTGTCCAACTACATAAAAATTGATGACTGGTCCGAATTCAGGGGTTCTTTGAAACGACCGCTCTTTACATGAAGTTGAATAACCTTGATATCTGATTTTAAATGTCATAAAGCGGTATGTTGTAGTAATAAAAATA
>VBPR01000104.1 GCA_005877345.1 Nitrososphaerota archaeon | reverse complement strand
TAGTGTAACAATTGCATCTATTTGTTCATTTTTAAGAAGTTTTTCAACCATTAAAGGCATATCAAATGTACCTGGTACTTGGCATATCTTTTTTACATGGATGTTTAAATTTTTTGCATGACTTTTGGCTGTATATAGCATTTTATTTGTAATCTCTTGGTTGAATTCAGCTACGACTATAGCTAATCTTATTCTTCTCAATATATTCTCAGCTCACACATGTTTGTTTTATTTGAAGAGATTCGACTAATGGAATTTTATATCGTGCGGAATATTCTGATGCTTTCTCAATCGTTAAAGCCTCACCTGTATCAGAATCGAGCATTTCGCAAATTACCACTGTTGGAATTAAATTTGCTTGTTTCATTAATTGAATAGAGAGTTCGGTATGACCCGATCTCTCTTTCAATAACTCCTTGGCAGCAATTAATATTGGTACATGACCCGGCGATCGAAATTTCTTGGAAAATTCGTATTTTCCAAAATTATCTATGTCAGAACATATTTCGGACATCTTCGTAATTGTAAGTGCTCTATCTATATCAGTAATTCCTGTAAAAGTATCAACATGGTTTATGGTAATTGAAAACGAGGGTCGGTCACCATATGGAGCTATTGAATTTATCATTTTTGACAATGAGGGATTATTTTTGGATGCAAGATGGAGTATATCATGCATAAATATTAACTTCAACTTTGAAGCAATCTCATCGGATATAGCAAGGCAGATAAGACCACCGGCGTCTTTTCGCATCGTTGAAATATCTTGAGGATTGATATATTGGGCGGCCTTCACCATATCAACTTCGTTTTCTCTAGATTTGCTATCGTGAATCAAGATAAATTTCCGATCTCTTAGGAACCTTACAGCATCTTCAACTAATGACACGCGGTTCAAAGTGCTAATTGCTATTATATAGTTTACTGATTTTTTGGTAATTACTAAGTTTGTGGTAGCATTCTTGCAACATATCTACTCAGAATATCAATCTCAATATTAACCTTGTCGCCTTTCTGTTTATTTTTAAACGTAGTAACGGCCAGCGTATGAGGAACCAAAGCTATTGAAAATTTGTTCTTCAAGGTATCAACAATGGTAAAACTAATGCCGTCTAATGCAACGGATCCTTTAGGTACCAAAAATTTTGCAATGTCTTTACTCACATCAATCCATATTTTTGTCTCGGAAGGAATTTTCATAATATCCTCAATTATTCCAACACCATCAATATGACCCAAAACAATATGTCCTTCGATCCTGGCGTTTATCTTTAAACTTCTCTCTAGATTGACAAGATCTCCAACTTTTAGCATTCCTATAGAAGTTCGGTTCATGGTTTCTTTTACTGCTTCAAAGTATGCAATGCTTTTCAAAATTCTTGTTGCTGTAAGACACGTACCATTGACATTTACGCTATCACCTACTTGTAACCCTTTACTTAGTTTCCCTAGATCTATCCCTATCTTATTATCAGCAGTCCTATTTGTGTCCTTTATTTTGACTATTGATTTGACAATTCCAGTACCTTCTATGATACCAGTGAACATTAAGTATTGATCAAGAATTCCAGTCGTAATAAAAATATTTCATCAATTCATATGAAATTCCTGCACACTGGCCCCAGAAAATAATATATGATTGACCTATAAAACCTATTTAAAATATAAAATACATAATTGTACGATGGAGAGTATGAAATGCGACCATTGCAAGAAAAATATCCATTCTCTAAATCAATTTCTAGATAGTTTCGTATGTAATGATTGCTATCATAAACTAATTTCTAAAGTATACTATCAAAATGCTATGGAAGCTTAGTTATCTAATACTAGATTTTTATTCAAGTAAAAAATTCAAGAGAGAAATAATCCTATGCATAGCACCAAGACCAGCCATGAAACCTAGCAGAAGGCCCATTAGTTTCCACTTTCTGAAATGAGTAAAATCTAAATTCCATTTTATACTCCTTAATGTTCCTATTACAGATACTATTTGAGAATAGTAAGGAATATCGGTTCTCACAGTTAAATCTAAGATACAGATAATTTTTGTTGCTTTATAATTGTTATACTTGTATAAGAGATAAATTAAATTCAGTTCTCTAAGCTTTTACTTTCCTGTATGTTCATTAGTCAAATGTAAATCATTAGAATACTAAAAGATGTTTGATTTTTCCCTTGATTTTAATCGGAACGCGTTATCCAGTGTAATAATTTGAAATTCAATTCGCATCTTCATTGAACTATGTTAACTTAAGTTAATTAACCAAATCGTCAGTATAAAAAGTGAAAATGAAGTTGAGGTCCATTAATTCCATAGGAGGGACAATTTGAAAGCTTGTTTTGTATGAAAGGTTTTCAACCGAGTTGCCTAAATGTCTTTGAGCTCTTTTCATCGATTAAAGGTTTAAATCTCAATCAAGGATGGTATTGAAATTGTTCAGGAACAAAGAGGTGACTACTCCTTCAGAGGAGGATATTCATATCATAAAAGGGGCAAACCAGAATCTAAATAATATAGTTCATTGTAAAGGTGATTATGGCAACGGCTCGAGATGATAAAGGGGATATTACACCGAATAGTACTAGTACTGATATTTTGAATCTGGTGGATGGTTTTATTGATCAAATATCAAAAATAGGGACTATCCTAAAGGGTGTATCTATCTCTGCTCTAATATTGGCTCCGATTGCAATAGCTCTTTCTATATTTTTATTAACTCATTCATCATTCTTTACCATTCTTGAGAATGAGGATGAATTTGGACTTGTGTTATTAATATTACTCGGAGCAGTGATAGCCATCGCTTCAGTTTGGATTGTTGCTGGACTACGGCAATATCGTATGATTAGTACTTGGAATAAAAGATACCATGATTATATTGTTAGTAAAGAAGAAATTCAGAAAACCATCGCGTCGGAATTCGGTTTCACAGAAGATTCTGAAGAATAACTCTCGATTTCAAAATAGTCGTATACATTCATTAATCTAGAACAGTACTAACTTCCATTAATGTCAATAGATCTTTCCATTAATGTCAATTGATCTTGGAAAAAGACTTTCGTAGGGTTCTATAATAGTTCTGCAAAATTCTAATCCTTTCTGCGTTGCACTGTAAACAGTTACAGTTCTTTTCCCTAAACTTTTTTCTGTCTTAATTATCAACCCATTGAGCTCCATTTTGTCAAAAATTGATCTATGCTTCTTTAAGTTTAGTCCACAAAAACTAACCAAGGCTGTCTGGTTAAGCTGACCATATTCAACAAGTTTCATGATTATGTCTCGAATTATGTAAATTCTATCTCTATGTGATTGTGAACTAGACACTAATTTAGGTTGGAGCTGCTCAGTATATAGACTATATTCTAACAATATCAATTTCTCCCAATATTAATTAGATAATGAATTAGTCAAAAAAATCATACGCTAAGGCAATCTATGATACAAGATCCAACATCAATTTTAACTCATTTATTTCTGTCTGGATTACTTCCAAATCATTGTTATCCTTTGCATAATCTATTAACTTTTCGCAAGCAATCAATTGATTGAACAGAATATCTTTTTTGCCCAAATAAATAATCGACTCGGGATTCTCTAGCGTATAAATAACCTTCCCAGACGTAGTATTTGATTTACAAGTCTTTGCAATCATCAAAGATTCATATGAATTAACCAATTCTAGTCGAGCTCTCTTCAAAATTTGATACGTTCTTCTGACTTTTTCTATTTGTCATCAGTATCCATAAGGAAATATGCATTAATAAGCGTCGATTAACCTTGTTACTCTTGAATATTAGTATAATAGTTACTGGGTCATTTTTGGTGATCACAATTTATTCCATGTTCTTTTGCAGATCGAGATTATTTTGCAAAAATTCGATAAGGACTAACACTACTTATTTGTGAAATGTTTTATTGTTTTGCAGCCTTTAGAACAGCCTTTGCCTGTTTGTAATGTACGGCATCAATCATTTTACCATCTAACAGTATAGCACCTCTTGTACTTCCCTTTTCAAATGAATCATGTAATGCATCCACTACTTTCTTTGCCCATTCTATTTGTTTCTTAGTTGGTTTGAAAATATCATGAACGGGATTGATGTGAGAAGGGTGAATCAGCGTTTTACCTGAATAGCCCAGTTTTTTTGCATTGACTGCGTCGTTAATCAAACCATCAATATCATTTACTTTTTGCCATATGCCATCTAATGCGTCTATCCCTGCCGCTTTTGCATCTACAGGAAGCTTCGATCGTGCATAATTGTAACTCATATAATCATTGTATTCAGCATCAATATTCATATCATACAAATAATCAAAGACACCAAAAACTAATGCTACAACATTCTCATGGACTGAAGCAATCGTACTAGCATTTATTACTCCTTTTGCCGTTTCTATAGAAGGTACGATTCCAATTCTTGGGGATAGGTCTCTTTTGGATATAATCGCATCAATTTTGTGAATAATTTGAATTACCTCCTCACTATTACTGACCTTTGGTATTACGATACCATCCAATCCCTTGATTAGAACTTGCTCAAGGTCACCGTCAACCAAACCTGAATCCAATGAATTAATTCTGACATAATTGGATGATTCCTTATCTTCTTCTTGGGATGCCAGGTGGCTCCCAACCAAAGTTCTTGCAATTTCTTTCTCATTAGAAGACACAGAATCCTCTAGATCAAAGCATAATATATCTGGGCGAAGTATAGTTGATTTTTTTAAAAATCTCTCATTGTTTCCAGGAATAAATAATAAACTCCTGAACATTTAGTAACAAAAAGAATGAAAATTTAAAGTTTTTGAGGCGTTGTCACAATCTTGCCTATCTGTTCTCCATTTGCCATCATGGTGTGTCCTTTTGACATATCGGAGAATGGAAGAACCGTACTAATTAGTGGCTTAATTTTGCCCATAGCAGTCCAATGAATTACTTGTTCCAATTCTGCTTTATTACCCTGAGTTGAACCAAGTAGATTGGTCCCTTTGAAGAATAAGTATCTAAGATCGATTGTTGAATCATATCCCGTTGTAGCTCCCGTAGCCACTAATGTACCTCCCATTTTTAGGAGACCCACTTCTTGTGGAAAAGTTGATTTTCCAATATGTTCAAAAACAACATCCACCCCTTGCTTTTTTGTTATCTCTCTTACTTTTTTATACCAGTCGGCTTCTCTGTGATTCACTACATGATCCGCACCTAGTTCGATACATTTGTCCATCTTTTCCTTATTACCGGCAGTTGCAATCACGTCGCAACCGTATAATTTTGCTATCTGAATACCTGCCATTCCAACTCCACTTGTTCCTCCCATCACAAGAACTGTTTGTCCTGGTCTTATCTTAGCTCTTCCCACAAGCATATGCCAAGCTGTCATTCCAACCATTGACACTGCCGCTGCCTGTTCAAATGACACAGATTCGGGTATCTTTGCAACATTTACCTCAGGCAAATGTGTATATTGACAGAAACCGCCCCAGAGGGGACCGGTTTGAAAACCCCAAATGAGTCGTTCATTGCAGTCATATTCTCTTCCGGCCGTACACATATCGCATACCCTACAGCTCATGTTGGAATGGGAAACCACTCTATCACCAACTTTCAATTTTGTAACTTCGTCACCTGCTTCAACCACAGTGCCCGCTGCATCACTGCCTGAAATATGTGGAAGTGGTACCTTGACCGGGTCGCCCCAAATTGCCCAAAGATCATTATAGTTGTATGCTGCGGCTTCTACTTTTATCATAACTTCATTAGGTTTGATTTTGGGAGTGTCAACATCGTCTATCTTCACAACTTTCAGAGGATCTTGACTATATTCTCTAAATACTGCTGCTTTCATGAATTTTTTGAAAAGTTCTTAGACTAATATAGTTAACTTAGTTTAAAATCATCGAAGATAATGGTAAGACTAAAAAGATGCGAATTCAAACACGATTTATTTTAAAGTGCTTTTTGGGTTGCTGTAAATTAATCAACAGCTGCTTAAGTTCCTCATCTGTTAGGGCTCTATTCAATTTTCCGGCTGAAGCAGCTGTTATAAGATAATTTTCTACGGCAAGTGCAAGCTCGGGTTTAACCATTCTTATATTCGTAAGTCTTTGTCTTGCCTGCTGATCCAGTAAGACCATTAGTGCTTTTTGTCTCATCATTGCTTCGGCTTCTCGTTTTTTTGCCTCTTCGCCGTTATTATCTGATGGTGAAACAGACATGAACTTGTCACTATTAAATTGTTGTCTATCCGTATCTCGCTAGTTCTGGTCTTAAATTCACAAGATTCTTGTATATTGCCGTAGCCATTCTATCAACTTTTTTCATTCCTTCATCAGAAATAGTTCTGCCTTTATTCTTCTTCGTTATATA
>VBPR01000103.1 GCA_005877345.1 Nitrososphaerota archaeon | reverse complement strand
TATTATATCTAGTTTTGATAATTATAAAAAATGTATCTCGTGTAACTGCATGAAAATCATCAAAAAACAGTCTATATAGAAACTCTTAAAATGGAATTCAAATCATTCTTGTAGCATGGCTGTACTGGATGAATTCAAAAAAGTACTACTAGACAAAATAATTAACAACGTCATATCCTGTCTCCCGCTAATAGAAAATATGTTTAAAGATCAGAATAAACATCTAAAAGAAGAAATTGGAATCATGAATAGGAGAGATTTCATTTTAGGAGCTGTCTGGTGTATCATCATGGAGAAGTTCATTATTACCTGCTATCTTCACACAGGTAAGACAATAAATTACGAAAAAGGAATGGAAATAAGTGAATATGTTTTGAGTAAAATTTCAGAATCAGATCTTTTAATGTCGATCAAAAAGGAATAATCACTAATATCTTAGTGAATATTATAATTGAGCAATCAGCTGTGGTCGACTAAAGCCCTTAAGGCAATACTTGATTGATGAAAATTTAATTAGAAGAACAGGGGAATTCATTTTCTAATTTGGAGAAAACTCTAAAATGTCCAGAATTTTTGAGACTTGGAATTACTATAATCTATGCAATCGTGATTGCATTAAGTATTGATGCATCAAAAAGTGTTTTTATTCCGTTATACTCAATACCAGCGAACTCATTATATGCGACGGTTCTTTTTTATGGATATTTCATTATCTTAACCGCTTGGATTGAATATTATTTCATTAGGCAAAAATTTCAGGACGAAGGAAAGCCTGGATTATGGAGATTTGTGCTAGATATAGGAATACTGTTCCTATTTTATTATATTATAATTGCGGGAAGTAATGAAAATCAAGAATATTTGATTCCTGATGTGTATTTGTTTGTCACACCTCTAATTTTTTTTCTTTTTACTCTAAGAGATATGTATAGAATTAGGGACTATTCAAATGAGACTTTACTCAAGTACAGGAACATGTCTAGAAACTTTCTTTTTATTTCCATCATAATTTCGTTATCATATCTAACTGAAATATATGCTACTGGTTTTCAATCATTCGGATCTCTCCCATTCTACAGGGACTTGATATTTGCATATATGACACTTGCACTTATTGTTGTCTACAGGGTAATGAGATGGAGGCAATTCAATGTTGTCGTTGCAGATTCCTGAGACTGTGAATTAATGATGGTAGAAAGAATTCTCTAATTATCAATGCATCTTGTTTCATGACCTGTATTTCCAAGTACAACTTTATTCACAGTTACAATTTTTGTAATGATCGTGCAGTTGAATCAATAATTACCTAAGAACTAAAAATAATGAAATAATGAAAAAATAATCGAGAAAATAATGCAAAAACATAAAAAATCAAACTAGTTTAATTGCAGCTACCAATATGATGATTCCTTTGGAAAATAGATATGGAGTACTTTTTTCCTTCCGAATTGACTTGATGAAGAGAATTAATATCATTAGATGCTATACTGTGTATATTGTGATTCTATTGACTTAATGATAATTCCTAGTGCTTCACTTACGTCTATTTATAAAGAGGGAATTAATATGCGTACTATATACTATGCAAAAGGTTATCTTTACCGACATTGATGGAACATTACTAGATTCTTATTTACCCGATATAAAGAAAGCGAAAAAATTAGTCGAAAAGACTTTACAGAATGGCATTCATATAATATTGTGTTCCTCAAAAACAGAACTAGAACAAAATATAATACGATCAAACATAAAGCTGCATGAACCATTTATAGTAGAAAATGGTGGGGCTACAATAATCCCTGTAGGCTATTTTAATAAAAGTGAAATTATACATTCAAAGAAATTTCAAAAAAACTATATAATTGAAACGGGCGGTCCTGCATACAGAATCAGATCTCTGCTAAAAAAAATTAGGACCAAACATGACATAAATTTCAAAGGGGTGTCTGACCTGTCTATAACAGAACTTTCAAAGATTACTAGATTGCCTCAAGAATATGTGAAAAAAATGATGAAAAGGAAATATAGTGAAACAATAGTTCAAATAGATAATAACGACATCCCTAAATTCGCAAATATTCTAGAAAAAGTAGGATTAAAAATGATACCAGGTGGACAATATTTTGATATTACACTAGGTAATGATAAGGGAACAGCTGTCAAAATACTAATAGATATTTTTCGTAAAGAATATGAAAATAATGTTATTTTCTTTGGTATTGGCGATAGTAAAAATGATGAATCCATGCTATCTCTAATGAACCTTCCGATACTCGTTCAGAAGGCCAATGGTAGCTGGCAAAATCTACAAATAGGTAACTTACTGAAAGTGAAAGGAATAGGTGCGAACGGTTGGGAAGTTGCTCTTGAAATTATTCTCAAATATTAATGCCAAGTATATGAACATTTTAGTCCATATCATTGTATGTTTTCGAACTCATGTTCATTTTTGAATTTTGAGTTTAATCAAATTCTGTCCCCCTATCTTTGTTACTTCAATCAGGTCTTCTCGTTCCAGACGCTTAATTAGTCTCCAAAGACTCGTTTTGGGCAGTATAAACTTATTCCTAATCTCTCCTTCAAATGCTGCGCCCTCCTTTTCAGAAATATAAAATAGTATTTCCCGCTCTTCTGGTTTCAGGTTTCCTTTTTGTTTTATGACATCGGCAACCAATCTATGGAGGTCTGATTGAGTAGAACTATCAATATTTACCTGTTCTTTCATAGGAGGTTGTTTTTCAGTAAGATTATTTTCTTGTAAAGTATTAGGTGTCAAATCGTTGTTCAATGTATCTTTTTTGAACCTAGTTGACTGTAAGTGCGGGATAATTTTACTTCTGTACTTTACGATGATGAAAAATCCAACTGACACTGCGAGCGGAATTAAGAATAAAAATGTAGATGAACTTGAACCCGGTGACATTTGTTCTTGCTTCGTCACATCAAGACTATTTACAGCTAAAGTAGCATATTCTAGAGCTTTTGGATAATTTCCTTGAGAAAATTCAATATTTGACTTTGAGATAAATTCCGATGCTTGTGAAGCATCAGTATTCATGGCTTGTGCATCCTCTACTTTACGAGTGGCGTTGCTTATCATGTCCTTGGAAGTTTCATACGACTCTGCAACTCTTCTTGAGATATCACTGGCGTTATTTGCAAGTCGTTCTGCCTCAATAAAATTACTTTGATTCACTGCAGTTTTGGCCCTATTTAAAATACTGTTGACCTCATCTAGGTTAATTCCAACGTGTTCACTTTCTGCTTTTGCTAGGTCCAGTTCTGCGGAACTTATAGATATTATGGCTTGTTCTCGTGTTCCTGCATAGCCAATAACATAATCTATAGAAATCTTGCCCTTATCAAATGATAATAAATTCTGTCCACCCAATTTTCTAATTAGTGATGGTGACTGTTCTCCCAAATTAGTCACTACTGCATCATTTGGTAATTTTACCGTAAATGGAAAAGCTGAATCTATAAAAAAGCTCCATTCCCTTTCCTGTTTGTTAACAAGACCCGGAGTTTGGTAGGTTATTCTTAATTGTGATTCATTTTGTATATTGATCTTTATTTCATTGGTTACAGAGTTGAAAGAATATCCCAAGTATTTTGATAGATAGTTTTTCACCAAAATATCACTAATGTTGCCTCCTATTAACGGTAACGTAATTTCGTTAGTATTGTTTTTCATTCTAAGATCATATTGCACAATAGAATCTCCATTTGACAAAATTCCAATAAATATTGAGTTA
>VBPR01000184.1 GCA_005877345.1 Nitrososphaerota archaeon | reverse complement strand
TTGAAATTCAATTCTATTTTCCTGTTGATTATAATTTTATCATTATCGGCGTTTACCCATCTATGGAATCCAATAGGGTTTCCAGATCTATTCTATGATGAAGGCATATACATGCGAAGGGCCATGCACGTTTTGGAAGGTCTAGGTCCGCAGGAAACGGCAACATTTTATGATCATCCCTACTTTGGCCAACTATTCTTAGCTGGTATATTCAAGGTAATTCAGTTTCCAGACAACTTCAAAGACTCATTTGATCTAAACTCGATTGACACACTTTATCTTGTCCCAAAGGTTTTGATAGGATTACTCGCGGTACTTGACACTTTTCTTATCTATATGATTTCATATCGTAGATACAATAGAAATGTCGCAATACTTGCCTCTATACTATTTGCGGTAATGCCTATCACTTGGTACACCCGCAGAATCCTCCTGGAACCAATTCAACTTCCATTCCTCTTGTCTTCGATTTTGTTTGCATTGTACCCTGGTTCACTTTATAACAATGTTAATGATAATGCGTCTAAAGATCGGAAGAAGTTTGCAAATATCAATAATAAAAATATGTGCATGGTACTGTTTTCGGGTATATTTTTGGGATTAGCTGTATTTACAAAGGTTCCCGCCTTCACTATGATTCCTATTGTTTGGTATCTAGTCCTGAGAAACAATAGGGAAAACTTGAGGCTTATTGGAATTTGGTTTATTCCAGTAGTATTGATACCTGCAGTTTGGCCTATTTACAGTATCACAGTCGGTCAGTTCGATTCTTGGTTCGAAGGTGTACTCAGACAAACAGGAAGAGGGGATCAAACATTTGTTCATTCTTTAAGTGTAATTTTCCAAATTGATCCGCTGTTGACAATCTTATTTAGCGCAGCAATTATCTTTGCGGTTGTAAGAAGGGATTTTTTCATTCTGCTTTGGGCTTTACCTTTTTTGCTGTTTCTATACATAATAGGATACAGTCCCGAGAGACTATTCGTTCCCCTGATCCCCATTTTCTGCATTTCGGCAGCAGTTATGATCGTATATTTTATGGAGAAAATTAGAAATAGAAATACTCAAAAATGGGTATCTACGGTTGTTGTCGCGGCAATAGCGGTATTTGGATTGTTAAGTACCACAATAATAATTGACAATAACGTTTCGCGTGCTCAGTTTCAAACAATGAGATTCGTACTAGATTATATTAGCAAGGAAAACAACAACAATGAAAAATATACAATAGCATCAAGTCCAATTTATTCTTGGATATTCAAGGTATTATACGGTCCGAACGTATTTCCTGGATATAGCGAAGCCGTTTCTTCTGGCGTGAAGTTTAATAAAACCATTCTTATAGCAGATGATCATTTTAAGCAAGAGATAAAAGGGGATGAAAATCTTCGGAGGTTTTATGACGATACAAAGAATATTGTAGCCATTAGACCAGGAAGGGATACTTTCAATGTGAACAGTTATCCATATAGCAGTTTAATATCAAATTATGAAGGACGTAACGAAATCGAAGTGAGGAGTACAAATTATGTAATTGGCAAAGAGTCTAATTGCATTAGTTATGACCCGTTAACGGCAAGTATATCTGTAGCATGTCAACACACAAATCTCACGTCCTTATATGAATTTCTAAAATATACCGATCTTCTTACCAAAGATCTAAACAAAACGTGGATCTTAAATGCAAATCTCATTGTGAAAAATGGTTCAACTTTATTTATAAATTCAAGTGATACGAATTGGTTAAAAATAGATTCTACAGCGGGCGACGCACATAGTATTAAGGTTGAAGGAAACCTAGTTATCGATTCGGTCAAAATAAGCAGTTGGGATACATTAAGAAATAGTTATCCTATTCCGGATAAAGGTGGAGCTGTACCCCGAAGTTATCTGGCAAAAACAGGTGGTAGCGGAACAATCGATATTTCAAACTCTGACATTTCGTATCTTGGTTTTAATGGTGCAGAAAGCTTTGGTCTCACTTACCTGTCTGGATCTGGTAGTACGCTAACGAATAATAAGATACACCATTTATACTCTGGTTTTCATGCTACAAATAGCGTGCACAATATAACGATCGATAATAACGAAATTTACAATAATACGGCACATGGTATAGATTCATTCAGCAAAACACACAGCCTATTGATAAAGAATAATTTCATACATCATAACGGCAAAAACGGGATTATATGTTCAATAGGTTGTTACGGTGTTATCTTTGATTCAAACAAAATACAAAATAACAAGGAGGAAGGCATTATGCTGAACAAGAACATTTCGAATTCAACCATAAGTAATAATATATTATATAATAATAAATATCAAGTTCAAATCTATGGTTCATCTAACAACAATACTGTCTATAATAACAGTATGACGGGAGGTAATGGAGGAATTAAAATTACTGCAAACTCATCAGAAAACCTGATAAACAATAATGATATAAAGAATTCAAATTACGGAATTTCTCTTGAAGGTGGAGCATCCAAGAACTTGATTGATTCCAATAGTATTGAAAATAATTCCGATGCGGGAATACAAATCCAAGAACATACAAATAATAATGAGTTTAGAAACAACATTTTACTAGATAACAGGAATAAAGACGTTGATAGATTAGATCATGGTACTAGCAGCTTCTTATTTGTCAATAATACAATATTAAGTTCGCCACCAAATTAGAAATTAGATTACACGCCGGTTTACGGATCCTAAAAAAATGGGGAAATTCGATAGAGATTATTTAATATTGCATCCTTTCTATTTCGTTACTACAAACTTGATATAAAATCCAAACCAAAATTCTTAATACAGTATAAAGCATCGGATTCTAGTATTAAATGAGTCTAATTTATGGAATCAAAGCTAATTTGACATACAATAATTTATGGAGTGAATAACATAATCCAGGGAATCGCATCTATAACAATTCAACACAGTCAAGATAATTAAAGTTCCTATTTACAGTTTAGACATTCACGATATGCTTATACAATAATGAATGCAACTTTTGAACGATTACATGATGCTGAAGTAAGAATTTCAAAAAATCAGTAGTCTTGAATTTAATGAATTAAGTATGAAAATACGTGTCAATTTAATAGGTCTAGTCAGAGCGATCCATGACTTGGTTGCGTAGGATCTACTTTCTTAATCAGCTAAAAACCAATTATTTCAATTTCAATGAGAATACCTAAATAATGCATATAACGTGATTAGACTGAAACTTAATTGCGAACACAATCGTCAGTCATGATGTTCCTATTCGTTGTAATTTTTTTTGTCTCATTTGGCACAATCCTATTTGAGCTTACTCTTACAAGGATCTTCTCGATTATTCTCTGGTATGACTACGCCTTTATGGCCATATCTGTAGCTTTTTTTGGACTTGGGGTTGGAGCTATCACTGTATACATCTCAAGGTCTAAAAAGAAAATCGCGGTTAAAGATGAAGAATTCATTAATTTTAATACTTCCAGAATACTTCAATCTGCCGTCTCCTTTGCAATTTCACTCCCTGTTTTTCTATCTATAATAGTATTTGTCATACCACCAAACATTAATTTTATTTATTTGTTTTATCTTGCTTCTTCAATTCCTTTCTATTTCGCAGGTATGACTTTGGCTTTTATATACATAGGAATGCCAAAGGAGATAAGTAAGCTGTATTTCGTGGATTTAGCTGGAGCAGCGATCGCTACTCTGGTTCTTGATCCTTTTATGCAGAAACTGGGTGCAGAATCTACCCTTCTCTCATTATCCGTAATAATCAGCGCCATTTCTGCTGCTGCTTACCTAACCTTACGAAAATCGTGGAACCGGGGTAAAAAACCACAAAATGAACAACTGAAACTTGGAACCAAGACAAATTTGTATGTAATAGCTGTTCTTGCTATAACTACAATGATTACACTGGCAAATATTTCTAGCGTTAATACCATCCTATCTGTACAGCCAGGTGAAAATAAGGGACTTCACAAGATCTTAGCAGATCCTTCTTTTAAACTGCTAGCAACTGTTTGGAACTCCTTTTCAAGAATAGATGTCTCACAGAACGCCAGTATTGACCTAAAAAAGGACAGAGATCTAGCCGGAATTCAAATTGACGCTGACGCTTGGACTACTGTTCAGCGGTGGAATGGATCTGTGTCTGATTTGCAATGGATAAAATGGCAAACGGATTTCTTACCTTATGAAATAGCGGGAAATCGAACTATCAATAATACACTTATTGTGGGCAGCGGAGGTGGAGGAGACGTTCTAATGGCGTTAGCAGGCGGTTCTAAAAAAGTTACCGCTGTTGAGATAAACCCATCCATAGTATCAGAAGTCAAAAAATTTGGAAAATTAGCTGGAAATCTGTATGAACGTAAAGACGTAGATTTGTATATCGATGATGGTAGACGTTTTATCAGCTCTACACATTCAAAATACGATGTAATATTTATAAGACTCGTCGATTCTTGGGCTGCACAACTTGCTGGAGGATATGCGCTGTCGGAAAACTACCTTTACACCGTGGAAGCATTTCAACAATATCTTCGGCACCTAGATCAGAATAATGGTTTACTGTCTATGGTTAGATGGAACATTGAATTACCACGGCTTATGCCGCTATTAATACCTGGAAAACGTACTGATGATATAGCAAGACAGATAGTGGTTATTGAAGATTGTGGTCAAAGATGTAGCGAAGATAAGGCGTTAAGTCGTGTCCTTGTATTGGTAAAAAATAGCCCATTTAGTAATTCGGAATTGAATTTAATAAAAAATAAGGTAGCACAGAATAGCGCTAAGTTCATAGCAATGGCTGGTCAGAATGTTGAGAGTCCATATAGGAGCCTACTTTACACAGACATTTCAGATGAAAATTTCGGTCAAGAAAGTCTTCTTACTACTGATGATGTCTTGGTATCACAGAATTGGCAGCGACCAAATTCAGGTCTAAAATTACCAACTGATGACTCACCTTTCTATTTTGCTAAGGAACCGGTACCAAAGCAAATGATAACGCTTTTGGGAACAATACTAATATTGTCTGCAGTGCTTACTGCAATTTTAATATATTACTCTAGGATTAATAAAATCCAAAAGAATGGACATATAAGATTCCATATTCTGTTTGTTATATTAATTGGACTTGGATTCATTTTTTTAGAAATTACGTTTATCCAGAAATTTTTACTCCTTCTTGGAACTCCCATTCTAGCGTTAACAGTGATTTTGTTTTCTATTCTACTCTCTACAGGAATTGGTTCATACTTAAGTGGTCGTCTGTTCGCTAAAGACCCGTTCAAAGCCATAGCGGTATCAATACCAATTTTAGTTGGAATAGTTGTAATCTACTATATCTTTCTGCAAGAGATTATCTATTCTAATATAATCCTAAAACTTCCACTAGGTATCCTATTGAGTCTGGCGCTGTTATCACCCGTTGGTATTGTTATGGGATTTCAATTTCCTAGCATCATAAGAATGGCTTACACTCGAACTCAAGCAGGACTCAAGGAAGAATCTGATAGAGAGAAAAATACGGTTATCACACTCCTATGGGGAGTTAACGTGATAGCCTCGGTGGTCGGAACAGTGTTGACAGTTATCTCATCAATGACAGTTGGCTTTAACGGCAACTTACTAATTGCGGCAGGATTATACTTGGGCGCTCTCTGCTCCGTAGTCTCAATAAGACAAAGGCAGAAATTACATATAATAAAAGAGAATATTTAAGAGCAATGACGATTTATAACACAATATGAAAGAGTAATTCAACTTTGGATTCTTCCAAGAATTTTTTGAGCCGATCGAATTAATCCCTGTTCCTAATGTCATTATCTGTTGTTTGTATCCGTCTATTACGGGAGACAAGTGCTATTGTAGGACTAAATATTGGTACTTCTACCAAATTAGTTTACCAAATTAGTTAAGTGATTCATTTGAGAATTAGCTGCTGGAATAATAAATAACACAGCCAAATC
>VBPR01000183.1 GCA_005877345.1 Nitrososphaerota archaeon | reverse complement strand
AAAAGAGACAGTGGGCTGTAATATGGGTCGACCATCATCCATGGCATAGAAAATCATTGATCTCAATTAGAAAGCTGGTTAAATTGTTTCATGATTCATCTGGAAAAAAATGTGCAACAGAACTCATGTATGAAAAATTGATGTACAAGAATAAAAATGCAGAGCAGTTAAAGTCGATAGCACATAGTTCAGACTTTATGAGCAATATCAAGAACCATGATTCCAGACTCTCAGAATTAATCCATTTTTATAAAAATAGTGCAAATTCTAAACAAAATCTGGAATCCCTAGTTCAAAAAGCATCGAAGGGAATATTGTGGGATTCAGATATGCAAAAGGATTATACAAAATTCATAAAGATTAGCGATTTTCAAAAAAAAGAATCATTGAAGACGCTAACATTAAAGAAAATTTTGTCGTTAAACGTCGCCTTTGCTTTTACATATCCTTACGTTCAAACAAGTCTATTTTCTCATGAGCTATTCTCTAACATGAAGGTAGACCTGGCTATGCTCTTTAATCGACTTGGAAAAGTTAGCATCAGAAGAAATACAAACAGAATTTCATGTAATAAAATAGCATCATACCTTGTTGAAGGCGGTGGTCATGATTTTGCTTCAGGGGGAAAGTTGCAAAGCAATCCTAGAGATATTAAGGCCTGCATTAAAGAGATGGAAGAGGCGATAATAAGGACTTTGACCTGAATTTTGAGTTTAAGAACTAAATTACCCAATTTTGATCTGCTTTGAATCCAAACCCATTAGAGTTTACAGAAAAACAAATAAATTTCAATCTAACCAATAATAACTGTGGAAAGCGAAAAGACCATCGGTAATGTTATTTATGAATGTATGAGATGCGGTACTCCGGTTTCAAACGAAGAACTTTCCAAGTTACCAGAAATAAAGTGCATTTGTGGATTTCGAGTATTCCGAAAGGCAAGACAACCAATAGTAAAACAATTAAAGGCAGTTTAAAGGCAAATCAGAATATTATTAGCTTTCTGGTCTGTCAACGCTTAATTGTTAGAATCTAGATAGTAATATCATGAAGATTGTATGTCCCGATTGTAAGAGGCCTGCCGAGCTTTCTGATGATTTCAGCTTTGTCAAATGTGAATCTTGTAAGTTTGAAATGACGTATGGGGAATATGTAAAGTATATTGCTTATAGGGATGTAAGATACAGGGATATCTTGAATGATTATAAAAAGTAAATATCCTAATTTGCCAATTCAAAGGATAGAAAACAATGTCTTGCTAATTTGAACGATTCTATTTTTCAATAATCCAGATATATCCAGCCTGTCAGTTTGAAAATTATTTCCGGCGCTCGGGTCGGAGCCCGCTTGAAAATTTTAGTATATTTTGAATAATGTCATTTCAGATGCCAACAAATTCGGTTTCTTTAAGCCAACAGGTTTCTAGATTTCGATCTGAGTATATCTTTGGTCCATACGAAACCGAGAGCCATTGCAATATCCTGCTTCATTTTTAGAATTTATTTTTTTATCATGGTTGAAACTATAGATAATACGTCCCTGTCCTTTATTTGATATTCACCTGGTAATCTTAAACCGTTTCTAACATCGACAGCATAAACAATACCTTTTGATAACTCGGTATGGATGTCATTTGCAAGATCCTGTACAGTGGAACCATTTTTCATGAGAAAGGCATCAGGAAGTACGTTACCTTTTTTATCAGACAATTTGTTAGGGTCTGATACTGGATAAACGACGTTCATATTTAATAACTTGAATACAGCAATATTTAATGCAAATTGTACACCAGTTCTAAGATATTCACCCAAGACATCCTTCCTTATAAAATTAAGTGCCCACTTTTGTTTCTCATTTAGCACAGTATTTTCATAAATATCGAATATTTCATCTCCAGGGGAATATTTTATCAACCCCCTGTTCTGGGCCCTTCTAAGAGTTAGCTCAGCATCAGCACTTGAAGGAATTACAAACATATGTTTATTGTGTTCACGAAGTCTCTTGAAATTTTCTGCAGCGGGGTGAAGATCTATTTTATTTGCAACTATTAGCGAAGGCTTTGATATCTCCCTCAACGTAGAAACAAATCTTCTACTCTCGTCAGAATCGAGTTCATGTATGTTCTTATCAGCAAGATTATTTTCACTGATAGATTTTTTTACATGCCATTCCTTGACGCCTATACCTCCAAATATTTCAGTAACAGCATGCGCTGTGTCTACTCCTGAATTGGTCATCCTTGAAATTTTTTCTCGATTTCCTTCAAATAATTTCAAGTACCATAAAACCAGTTCCTCTTCTATATCTGATACATCTGCAATTGGATCCCCCGCGCCTGCCTCTGCTATTTTTCCAGATGCATCAATGCTTCCAGAAGCATCTACTATATGAAGCAAAACATCGGACTGTGCAGCAATAGATAAGAACTGGTTACCAAGACCCTTACCCTCCCACGCGCCTTTAATAAGACCGGGGAGGTCTATCAATTCAACAGGAATAAATCGCCATCCATCTTTACAAAGTGAATTCCTTGGATTGTCCACTACCCCGAATTCTTTGTGAACGCATAAGGTAATCACATTAGCATTTCCATGAATTGGTTTTTTTGTTGTAAATGGGTAATTTGCAATTTCTTCATTTCCTAATGTAGCAGAGTTAAAGAAAGTAGTTTTACCAGTGTTTGTTTTACCTATTAAACCAATTCTTATCACACATCTATTAATTTTGCTTGATTATTTATATCTAGCAAATCAGCACTATCAAAAATGAGAGAATTAAGAATATGCTTGAAAAATAGAGTAATTCTAGATTTGAGGTAAGTAATCTTATACATAAAGTTCTATATGAACTACCTAGAAATTTCTTTAGTGATTAACTTACGTTCTATTCCATCTCAAGGCTTTAATAATTATATTTTGAATCCTTAATATCAGCAAAAATGCATTTAGAATCAGACGCTCAAATAAAGAACGTTTTGGTCATAGGCCTTGGGCAACTTGGCTTGCCAGTTGCAAAGTATGTAAAAGAAAGTGGATTTCAAACCTTTGGATATGATATCAATCCGCTTAGAGAAAAAAATGCGGAAAAAGATTATGGAATTAAAAGTATTGAACGGTTTGATGACATTGATGTTTTTATCTTGTGTGTATCTACTCACGATCCAAATGACGAATATACTCCGTATGTAGATGGCCTTTTTTCACTAGCGCAAAAAATCTCAAGAGAAGCGAAAAATGGTTCGCTTGTTTCCATAGAAAGTACAGTCCCAAAAGGGACTTCAAAAAAGATATTTGAAATATTAAACCACAGACTTCACGTTGCACACGCTCCTCACAGGTGGTATGCTCTCGAAGAAGACGTGCATGGAGTCAACCAAATTAGGGTAATCGGTGGGGTGAGCGATTGCTGTCTAAAAATAGCTCTGCAATTCTATGATAGTGGTAACGAAGTTCTAGAGCAAACTGACAGCAATACCAGCAATAAAATCTACGAAACCCCCAAAACTAACAGTCTTGGTATACCAATGCACCCTGTATCTGAAATAGAGATTGCTGAGTTGACAAAAATAATAGAAAATGCTGATAGATATATGCAGATAGCATTTTCTGAGGATCTCTATCTGTACTGTCAGACAAATAATGTTAACTTTGGAGAGTTAAGAGAAGCTTTGAACACTAAATGGAATGTAAATATACTAGAACCCCGTGATGGTGTGGGAGGACATTGTTTACCCAAAGACACAAAGATGTTTTTGCAGTCGTCAAAATCAATAAAAAGCAAGATATTGATGGCGGCAATAGAAGTTGATCAGAATTACAGAAGATTCAGAGAGATGAGAAGTTACAGATTGGTCTCGCCAGCCATTAACAGTTCATAAATAGGGAAATTAACTTAATCTGGTTGTATGCAATCTAAATCAATTCTAGTATTTGGAGCACATCCAGATGACCTGGAAATCGGTATGGGAGGCACCATAGCTAAACTCTCTTCCTTGGGTTATGATGTCCAGCCAGTTATAGCTACGTTACCAAATTTTGTAAAATCTGATACCAAGGAAGGAAGAATGTCCGAATCCATGTTATCAGCTAAAGTAATGGGATGTAAATCTCCAATATTCCTTGACTTACCTCCGGAGGAAATGGTATTCGGGAGAAAGTTGGTTACTTTGATAGATTCATTAATTACTAATAACAAACCAGATTCCATTTTCACACAATGGCATGGAGATTCTCATCAGGATCATCAAATTTTAACAAAAAGTGTAATTTCAGCGTGTAGAGATCAAAATAACATATTCATGTATGAAACAACGATACCAGGAGGCATTACTGAAAATTCTTTCAGACCCCAATTGTTCGTAAATATTACTGAAACGATTGAAATAAAGAAAAATGCTCTAGAGTCTTTCCAATCTCAGTTTGTTCGTTGTGGTGATATTTGGATCCCTGCGATTCTTGGAAGATGTTCTTATAGAGGATATCAAATTAATTCCAAATACGCCGAAGCCTTCGAAGTGGTCAAAGTTATAATATGGTGAGATGTACAAGTAATGAATCTCATTTTTTGATAAGATTCAGATGCTACATTCAAACTAAATCAATATAGTATCTAGATGTGCTTTCAACATATGACATTCTTTGCCCAAAAATGATTCCAGCATAAATTCAATTTAATTCAAATCTCCTATTTGCATTGTTGTCCTGAAAAAAGAAAACATTTGACGTTTTGAACAGTTTATAAGTGAATATTTTATTTCCTTTTTTGCAAAGGATTTGCTAAATAATGCAAAGCCAATGGGCTCGTAGCTCAGCTTGGATAGAGCGCCTGCCTTCTAAGTTTAACAAAGAGAGCCGGAAGTCGAGGGATCGAAGCCCTCCGGGCCCGTACTTCTGTTGTGGGATGAATACAAGTTACTAAATTGATAATAGTGATGACAGTTACACACGCATTCTGTATTATCATGGTATTCGTTAAACCAGCTGTTGCAAATAGTTAGGTTTAAATTGAAAATTATGAAATCTACGTATACAACTCACGTTTATAAGTGGCTTAAAATCTTAAATTTTCAACTATGCTTGATGATAATCAATTAAAAAATATAATAAAAAATGCACGAGATGGAATTATAAAGCGCAATTTCACTCAGTCCGCAGAATTGACCCTCATATTAAGGGACATTGATGTCAAAAAGGGATTTAGTATAAA